>JBOHWI010000146.1:0-14494 GCA_050736675.1 Binatus sp. (SeqCode) | reverse complement strand
TCCTTATGCTCCCTGGTCCGGCGGCGGCGTGGCCGCGGCTGCGGCGACAGCGGCGCGCGCCGCGGCGTGAGCCGCAGCGGCTGCAGCCGCTCTGGCAGCGTCAGCTTCGCGCTCGGCCGCCCCGCGCATCGGCATCCCGAGCGCGCGCAGCAGAGTCAGACCCTCGAAGTCGCTGCGCGCCGTCGTCGTGATCGATATCGTCAAGCCCTTCACCTTCTCGACCTTGTCGAGGTTGAGTTCGGGAAAAATCGTATGCTCCTTCAGCCCGAGCGAGTAGTTGCCGCGGCCGTCGAAGGCCTTGTCGCTGACGCCGCGGAAGTCGCGCACGCGCGGCAGCGAGATATTCACCAGCCGGTCGAAAAACTCCCACATCTTTTCGCGCCGCAGCGTCACCATCACGCCAATCGGCATCCCCTGGCGCAGCTTGAAGTTCGATATCGCCTTGCGCGCACGGGTCAGCACCGGCTTCTGCCCGGCAATGACCTTCAGCTCTTCGAGCGCCGCGTCGAGGATTTTCACGTTGTCGCGCGCTTCCTGCAGCGCCATATTAATCGTGATCTTCTCAAGCCGCGGCACCCGCATCTTGTTGTCGATCTTCAGTTCACGCATCAGGGCCGGCGCGATCTCATTCTCGAACCGAACGCGCAAGCGCGCGGGCAGCTTGGGCTCCGGCGGCAACGGCGCGGCAGCGGCGGCCTTGGCTTCTTCGGCCGCCTGTTTCTGCTGGGCCTGGCGCGCCTTGCCTTCGCGCTTGGCCTTGGCGGCAGCGTCAGACTTGGCGGTCTGATCGGCCTTGGCAGCCTGCTCGGCTTTATCCGGCTTTTCTTTTTTGTCGGCCATTGATCGTTACCCTGCTAATCATTACCTATCACTTCGCCGCATCGCCTGCAGACCCTGCTCCTGGCGCCGTCGTCGGCAGGCTTGACGCCGACGCGGACGGGAGCATTGCATCGATCGCAAAAAATCATGACGTTCGAGATGTCGATCGGCGCTTCCTTCTCGACGATTCCTCCGGGGCTCTGCGCGCCGCGCGGCTTGCTGTGACGCTTGACGATATTGAGCCGCTCGACTATCACGCGCCCGCGCTCCGGCAGCACGCGCATCACCTTGCCGGTTTTGCCGCGGTCGCGGCCGGTGACGACCATCACGGTGTCGTTCTTCTTAATTTTGTACTTCGCCGACGCCATCACAGCACCTCCGGCGCGAGCGAGATTATTTTCAGAAATTTCTTGGCGCGCAGTTCCCTGGCCACCGGGCCGAAGATGCGCGTGCCGACGGGCTCGTGATCCTTGTCGAGCAGCACGGCCGAGTTGCCGTCGAAGCGGATGTAACTGCCGTCGTCGCGGCTGATTTCCTTGGCCGTGCGCACGATCACCGCGCGCGACACGTCGCCTTTTTTGACCCTAGCGTTGGGTATCGCCTCTTTCACCGCGACCACGATCACGTCTCCGACCGATGCGTACCGGCGCTTGGAGCCGCCGAGCACCTTGATGCACATCACCTTGCGGGCACCCGAGTTATCGGCGACATCCAGAACCGTTTGTACCTGAACCATTGTATCGCGCCCTACCCCGCGACCCTTTTGAGAACGCGGCTGACGCGCCAGCGCTTGTTCTTCGAGAGCGGACGCGACTCGATAATCTGCACGCGGTCGCCTTCCTTGCACTCGCCGCGCTCGTCATGCGCCATGAAGCGGGTGCTGCGACGCACGCGCTTGCCGTAGAGGGCATGCTCGACGATTCGGTCAACCTTGACCACCACGGTCTTGGTCATCTTGGCCGAGACTACCGTCCCCTCGCGCCGCTTGATTCGCTCGCGCATTACCCTGCCTTCTTCTTGGTTACAGTTTCGCCGCGCGACTTCTCGCCGAGCAAAGTCATGATCAGCGCCAGCTCGCGGCGAGCACGTCGATAGCCGGCGTGATTGTCCAGCTGATTGGTGCGCAGTTTCAGGCGCAGCCGGAAAATTTCCTCGCGCGCCTCGCGCTCCTTGACACGCAAATCCGGCGCGGTCATCTGCCTTAGTTCGTCAAGCTCCAAGGCCGCCCTCCTCGCGCTGGATCATAATCGTTTTGATCGGCAGCTTGTGCGACGCCAGACGCATCGCTTCTTTCGCCGTCGCGTAATCGACGCCTTCCATCTCGAACAGAATCCTGCCCGGCCTGACGCACGCGACCCATCCCTCGGGCGAGCCCTTGCCCTTGCCCATGCGGGTTTCGGCCGGTTTCTTGGTGAAGGGCTTGTCGGGGAAGACGCGAATCCACACGCGGCCGCCGCGCTTGATATGGCGGGTAAGCGCGATACGGGCGGCCTCGAGCGCGCGCGTGTCGATGCGGCAAGTCTCGAGCGACTTGAGCCCGAAATCACCGAACGCGAGCGTGAGTCCGCGCGACTCGGCGCCGCGGACGCGGCCCTTCATCATCTTGCGCCATTTAACTTTTTTTGGTGCGAGCATCCTACTTCTTCAATTCGCCTGCACAGGCGTACCTGCGCGTTTCGCGTCCGCGTCCTTGCGCGTGAGAACTTCGCCGCGGAAAATCCAGGTCTTCACGCCGATCTGGCCGTAGGTCGTGCGCGCTTCGGCAAAGCCGTAGGCGACGTCGGCGCGCAGCGTCTGCAGCGGCACGCGACCTTCGCGATACCATTCCTGGCGCGCGATTTCCGCACCGCCCAGGCGTCCCGCGACGTGAACTTTGACGCCCTGCGCGCCCATCCGCATCGCGCGCGTGACCGCTTCTTTCATCGCCCGGCGAAACGCGACGCGACGCTCGAGCTGCAGCGCGATATTCTCGGCGACCAACTGCGGGTCGAGGTCGGGGCGTCGCACCTCGTGGATATTTATGAAAGAGTCGCGCCCCTTCAGCAGCTTCTGGATATCGAGCTTGAGCTTGTCGATTTCCGCGCCCTTCTTGCCGATGACGATACCCGGACGCGCCGTGTAAATGTTTATCTTGGCCTTGTTGGCCATGCGCTCGATCTCGATCCGCGAGATGCCGGCGTGGTAGAGCCGCTTCTTGATGAACTCGCGCAGCTTCAAATCCTCGTGCAGCAGCTTGGCGTAGTCGTGGCTCGCGTACCATCGTGAGTCCCAGCTCTCGATGATGCCGAGGCGAAAACCGCGCGGATGTACTTTCTGTCCCATCGGAGACCTCAGGACGCCCGCTCGTCCACGATTACCGTGAGATGGCTGGTGCGTTTATGGATCGGCGTCGCATGCATGTGTGCGCGCGTGAGCGATCGCTTCCAGGTCGGCCCGGTGTCGGCGGTCGCGCGTTTTACGAACAACTTGTCCTCGTCGACGTTCTGCTGATCGCGCGCGTTGGCAATTGCGGCCAGCAGCGTCTTGGAGACGAATCGCGCCGCCTTCTTGGGCGTGAACTCGAGAATGGACAGCGCCTGATCGACTTTCTTGTCCACTATCAACTCGCACACCAGCTTCAGCTTGCGCGGCGAGATTCTGATAAAGCGGGTTCGCGATACGGATTCCATGACTCTTACAACTTCCCCGCTTACGCCTTCGCCGCGGCCGGAGCAGCAGCAGCCGGTGCGGCGGGAGCGGCCGCAGCTTTCACTTCGCCCTTGCGATCGCCGGCATGACCATGGAAGGTGCGCGTCGGCGAGAATTCGCCGAGCTTGTGGCCCACCATGTTTTCGGTGCAGTACACCGGGATGAATTTGTGGCCGTTGTGGACGGCGAACGTCAGCGCGATCATGTCCGGCGTGATCATCGAGCGCCGCGACCAGGTCTTGATGATTCGCTTGTCGCCCGAGGCCGACGCCGCGGTAACTTTCTTTTGCAGATGCCCATCGACGAACGGGCCCTTTTTTAATGACCTGGCCATGACTCTCTAATGCTTTCCCTTCGGCCGGCGGCTGACGATCAGATTGTCCGACGGCTGCTTCTTGCGCGTCTTGTATCCCTTGGCGGGCTGGCCCCACGGCGACTGCGGATGGTTTCCTTTCGACTTGCCCTCGCCACCGCCGTGCGGATGGTCAACCGGGTTCATCGCGACTCCGCGCACATGACCGCGCTTGCCGAGCCATCGCGAGCGCCCGGCCTTGCCGATTGAAATATTTTCGTGATCGAGATTGCCAACCTGGCCAATGGTGGCGCGGCAATCAGCCTGGACCATCCGCTGCTCGCCCGAGGGCAGCTTGAGCAGCGCCATCTTGCCTTCTTTGGCCATCAACTGAGCCTGCGTGCCCGCGCCACGTGCGAGCTTGGCGCCGGCGCCCGGCTTCATCTCGATCGCGTGAACGACGGTGCCGAGCGGAATGTTCTTGAGCATCAGTGCGTTGCCGGGCTTGATGTCGGCGTTCTCCCCCGATTCGACTTTCGCGCCGACCTTGAGCCCGTCGGGCGCGAGAATATAGGTCTTCACGCCGTCGGCATAATGCAGCAGCGCGATATTGGCGGAGCGATTGGGATCGTATTCGAGTGCGGCGACCACGGCCGGAATCCCGTCGCGGTTGCGCTTGAAATCGATCAGGCGCAGACGGCGCTTGTGGCCACCGCCGCGATGACGCGAGGTCATGCGTCCGCGATTGTTGCGTCCGCCAGTGCGTTTGACCGGAACCAGCAGGCTCTTCTCAGGCTCCTTCTTGGTGAGCTCGGAGAAATCCGCAATCTGCATGAAGCGCTGCCCGGGCGTGCGCGGATTGAGTTGTATAACTGCCATATCTTACAGGCCTTCGAAGAATTCGATCTTGTCGCCTTGCTTGAGCGTTACGTATGCCTTCTTCCAGTCACTCTGGCGCCCCTTGATTACGCCCTTGCGCCGTTCCTTGCCCATGAAGTTCGAGGTGCGAACCTTGAGCACGGTGACGTGGAACAGTTGCTCGACGGCCTCGCGAATCTTGTCCTTGCTCGCGCCGGGACGCACGCGGAACAGCACCTGTCCGGCCTTTTCGCTGGCCATGGTGCCCTTCTCCGTGATGATAGGCGCGAGAATCAGGCTCTCGGGACTGCTCATTTCGCCTCTCCCGCAAATCGCGCCTCGATCGCCTTGGCGGTCTGACTCGTCATCACAAGTTCTCGGTAGTTGAGCACGTCGTAAACGTTAAGCCCTTCCAGCGCGAGCACCTTGTGCGCCGCGAGGTTGCGCGCGGCGAGAAAAAACTTGCCGTCGCCTTCGCCCGTCACTATCAGCGCGTGCTCGACGCCGAGCTTGCCGAGCGCCGCCTTGGCGGCCTTGGTCTTGGGCTCCGAAAGATCGAGCGACTCGACCACGAATAGCCTGCCGTTTTTCGCGCGATCGGAAATCGCTAGGCATAGCGCGGCACGCCACGCCTTTTTCGGCATCTTGTACGAATAATCGCGCGGCTGCGGGCCGAAGATTGTTCCGCCATGACGCCAGATTGGCGATCGCGTCGAGCCTGCACGAGCGCGTCCGGTTCCCTTCTGCCGCCACGGCTTGCGGCCGCCGCCCGAGATGAGTCCCTTGGTTTTGGTCGACGCGGTTCCGGAGCGCCGATTGGCAAGCTGCATGCGGACCGCCTCGTGCAGCAAGGATACGTCGCCGTCGCGGCCAAACACAGCGCCGGCGACTTCGAGCTCGCCGACTTTTTCGTGCGCAGCCGAGTACAGCGGCAGCTTGACCGCCGACTGATTTTCTTTCTTTTGGTTGCGCTCAGGCACTGGCCGTCACCTTCACATTTGAGCGCTTGCGCGGGCGGGCCGCGTGATGAACCGCGAGCAAAGCGCCGTCGGGTCCGGGCACCGCGCCCGACACGATGACGGCGTTGTCGTCGGCGAGGATCTCGAGCACTTCGAGATTCAGGATGCAGGCGGTTGCATTGCCCATCTGCCCCGCCATCCTCATCCCTTTGCGCACGCGCCCGGGATAAGAGCGGTTGCCGATCGATCCGCCGTGGCGGAAATATTCGTGCGTGCCGTGCGAGCCGGGGAAGCCGGAGAAGTGATGCCGCTTGATGACGCCGGCGTAGCCGTGGCCTTTCGAGATTCCGGTTACGTCAACCTGGTCGCCGACCTTGAACACGTCGGCCGCGGCGATCGACTGTCCGAGTTTCAACTCGCTTTCGCCGCGCCGTTCGAACTCGCCCGACTTCACCCCGGCCGCGACATTCGCCTTGGCGAAATGCCCGCGCACCGCGCCGGTGACGCGGTTCAGCTTGCGCTTGCCGAACGTAACCTGCACGGCTTCGTAGCCGTCGGTCGCCGCGGTCTTCAACTGCGATACCGTGCATGGCCCCAGCGTCAACACCGTGGCGGCGCGGACGCGGCCGGCGGCGTCGGTCATCTGGGTCATCCCGATTTTCTTTCCAATCAATCCGGTCAGCATCGGCCCTACTCGAGCTTGATTTCGACGTCCACGCCCGCGGCGAGATCGAGCTTGCCCAGCGCGTCGATGGTCTGCTGGGTCGGCTCGAGGACGTCGAGCAGGCGCTTGTGAGTTCGTATCTCAAAGTGCTCGCGCGACTTCTTGTCGACATGCGGCGAGCGGTTGACGGTGAAGCGCTCCACGCGCGTCGGCAGCGGAATCGGACCCGCCACACGGCCGCCGGTGCGCCGGATGGTATCCACGATTTCGCGCACCGACTGATCGAGCAGGCGGTAGTCGTACGCCTTGAGGCGTATGCGTATCTTGTCGTTCATTCCGATAATACCGCGCCCGATTGTTTAAGCGCTCCGCTCCATCTCCGCTCGATTTCGCACCTTTGCTTCGGTGTCAGTTACTTCAGAATCTTCGACACGACGCCGGCGCCGACCGTCTTGCCACCCTCGCGGATTGCAAAGCGCAGCCCCTCGTCCATCGCGACCGGGGTGATCAGCTCGCCGAGTATCTTGATGTTGTCGCCGGGCATAACCATCTCGGTGCCCTCGGGCAGCGTGAGCACGCCCGTCACGTCTGTGGTGCGGAAGTAGAACTGCGGGCGATAGCCGGTGAAGAACGGCGTATGCCGTCCGCCTTCGTCCTTGGTCAGGATGTACGCCGACGCCTCGAAATTGGTGTGCGGCGTAATCGAGCCCGGCTTGGCCAGCACCTGTCCGCGCTCGACGTCTTCGCGCTTGAGACCGCGCAGCAGCACGCCGATGTTGTCGCCCGCCTGGCCTTCGTCGAGCAGCTTGCGGAACATCTCGACCCCGGTGACGGTGGTCTTGCTGGTGTCCTTGAAGCCGACGATTTCGACTTCCTCGCCGACCTTGACCTTGCCCTTCTCGACGCGGCCCGTCACGACGGTGCCGCGACCCGAGATCGAGAACACGTCTTCGACCGGCATCAGGAACGGTTTTTCGGTCTCGCGCACCGGCTGCGGGATGTAGCTGTCGACCGCGTCCATCAGGTCGAGGATCGGCTTGCAGTTGGGGCAGTCGGCTTTGCCGCATCCGCAGTTGAGCGCATTGAGCGCGCTGCCGCGAATCACTGGCACATCGTCGCCCTTGAAATTGTACTTGGTCAGCAGGTCGCGCACTTCGAGCTCGACCAGGTCGAGCAACTCGGGGTCGTCAACCATATCGACCTTGTTCATGAACACGACGATCGACGGCACGCCGACCTGGTAGGCGAGCAGGATATGCTCGCGCGTTTGCGGCATCGGACCGTCGTTGGCGCCGACCACCAGGATCGCGCCGTCCATCTGTGCGGCGCCGGTGATCATGTTCTTGATGTAGTCGGCGTGTCCGGGGCAATCGACGTGCGCATAGTGGCGCTTGGTCGTTTCGTACTCGACGTGCGCGATCGAAATCGTGATGCCGCGCTCCTTCTCTTCAGGCGCCTTGTCGATCTGATCGAAGGCGGTGAAGGTGGCAAGCTTCTTCGACGCCAGCACCTTGGTAATCGCGGCGGTTAAAGTTGTCTTGCCGTGATCGATATGACCAATCGTGCCGACGTTCGCGTGCGGCTTGGTGCGTTCAAATTTAGCCTTGCCCATTGACGTAACCTCCGATTATGCTCGCGGGCGCGGCTCGTCGCCGTCGGGACCGCGGGCAGTCAGCTCCTCGTATATATTTTTCGGCACGGGTTCATACGCGCCGAATTGCATTGTGTAAGTCGCGCGGCCCTGCGTCATCGAACGCACCCGCGTCGCGTAACCGAACATCGTCGCCAGCGGCACGCGGGCCTCGATTACCTGCGCGCCCGCGCGATTTTCCATGTCGAGAATCCTGCCGCGCCGCCCGCTCAAGTCGCCGATCACTTCGCCCATGAACTCCTGCGGCGTCACGACCTCGACCTCCATTATAGGTTCGAGCAGGATCGGCTCGGCCCTTTCGCAGGCCTCTTTGAACGCCATCGAGCCTGCGATTTTGAACGCGAGTTCGGACGAGTCCACGTCGTGTTCCTTGCCGTCGATGACGATGGCTTTGACGTCGACCATCGGATACCCGGCGACCACGCCGTTCTCCATCGCCTCTTTGACTCCGGCTTCGATCGCCGGAATAAAGTTGCGCGAGATCGATCCGCCCTTGGTGCCGTCCTCGAACTCGAAGCCACCGCCCTTGGGCAGCGGCTCGATTCGCAGCTCGACTACAGCGTATTGGCCGTGACCGCCGCTCTGGCGGACCAGTTTGCCCTCGGCCTCGGTCGCGCGCTTGATGGTTTCCCGGTATGCGACCTGCGGCTTGCCGATGTTCGCATCGACTTTGAATTCGCGCAGCATCCGATCGACGATAATCTCCAGATGGAGCTCGCCCATCCCCGAAATCAGGGTCTGCGAAGTCTCCTTGTTGACGCTGACGCGGAACGACGGATCTTCCTTGGCCAGCTTCTGCAGCGCCTCGCCGAGCTTTTCCTGGTCGGCCTTGGTCTTGGGCTCGATCGCGATCTGAATGACCGGCTCGGGAAACTCGATCGATTCGAGCACGATCGGCGCGGCCGGATCGCACAGCGTGTCGCCAGTGGTCGTATCGCGAAGTCCCACGGCGCAGATGTCGCCGGCGTATACCTCGGTGATATCTTCGCGCTTGTTCGCGTGCATCTTGAGCATCCGGCCTATTCGTTCGCGCTTGCCGCGCGTCGAGTTCAGCAGCGACGAGCCGCTTTCCAGCTTGCCCGAGTAAACCCGAATGAAGGTGAGCGTGCCCATGTGCTGGTCGTTCATGATCTTGAACGCGAGCGCCGAGAACGGCGCGTCGTCGCGCGGCCATCGCTCGTCGATCTTGTCGCCGACCTTGCCGACGACCGGCGGCAGGTCAAGCGGCGACGGCAGATATTCGACCACCGCGTCGAGCATCGGCTGCACGCCCTTGTTGCGAAAAGCAGACCCCAGAATAACCGGCGTAATCGCCATCTTGAGCGTGGCGGCGCGAATCGCCGCGCGAATCGCGGCGGGCTCCGGATGCTTGCCTTCGAGATACAGCTCCATGATCTTCTCGTCGTGATCGGCGAGCGTCTCGATCATCTTGTCGCGGTAACCGGCGGCCTGCTCCTTGAGCTCGGCCGGAATCTCGGTGACGCGATACTCGGCGCCCAGGCGATCCTCGTCCCAGATAAGCGCCTTCTGATCGATCAGGTCGACCAGTCCACTGAACTTTTCCTCAGCGCCGATCGGCAGATGCAGCAGCAGCGGCGTGGCTTTGAGCTTGTCGCGCATCTCCTGCACGACGCGCTCGAACTCAGCGCCGACGCGATCCATCTTGTTGATGAACGCGACGCGCGGAACGCGATACTTGTCGGCCTGCCGCCACACGGTCTCCGACTGCGGCTCGACGCCGCCGACCGCGCAGAACACGGCGACCGCGCCGTCGAGCACGCGCAGGCTGCGCTCGACTTCAATCGTGAAATCGACGTGTCCCGGCGTGTCGATAATGTTGATGCGCATGTCGCGCCAGAAGCAGGTGGTCGCCGCCGACGTGATCGTGATACCGCGCTCCTGCTCCTGCACCATCCAGTCCATCGTCGCGGTGCCGTCGTGCACTTCGCCGATCTTGTAGTTGATGCCGGTGTAGAAGAGCACGCGCTCGGTAGTGGTGGTCTTGCCGGCGTCGATGTGCGCCATGATGCCGATATTGCGCACCCGTTCTATTGGTGTCTGACGAGCCATCTAAAAAACTCGGTATTACCAGCGGTAGTGGGCAAACGCCCTGTTGGCGTCGGCCATTCGATGTGTGTCTTCGCGCTTCTTGACCGCGCCGCCGCGATTGGCGGCCGCGTCGAGGATTTCAGCGGCCAGCCGCTCTTCCATCGACTTCTCGCCCCGCGCACGCGCTGCGGTGACCAGCCAGCGCATCGCCAGCGAGTTGCGCCGCACCGGACGCACCTCGCTCGGCACCTGGTAGTTGGCGCCGCCGACCCGCCGTGAGCGGACCTCGACCGCGGGGCGAACGTTGTCGAGCGCGCGCTTGAAGACCACCAGCCCGTCTTCCTTCGAGCGCTCGGCGGCGAGATCGAGCGCGTGATAGAAGATCTGCTCGGCGATCGACTTCTTGCCGCGCTCCATCACGATGTTCATGAACTTCGCGACGGTGCGGTCGTGATACTTGGGATCCGCCGGAATTTCGCGGACGCGAATTTGTCCTTTGCGCGACATAGAACTCTACTTGGGTTGACTCTACTTAGGTTTCTTGGACCCGTACTTCGAGCGGCCCTTGCGCCGCTCCTGCACGCCGATCGAGTCGAGGGTGCCGCGAATCACGTGATAGCGGACGCCCGGCAGGTCGCGCACGCGGCCGCCGCGAATCAGCACCACCGAATGCTCCTGCAGGTTGTGGCCGACGCCGGGGATGTAGGTGTTCACCTCGATCCCGTTGGACAGCCGCACGCGCGCGACCTTGCGCAGCGCGGAGTTGGGCTTCTTGGGCGTCGTCGTCTTCACCTGCGTGCACACGCCGCGCTTTTGCGGCGAGCCTTCGAGCGCGCGCGCTTTGGTCTTGAAGCGCTTCTTCACGCGCGCCTGTCGGATCAACTGGTTTATCGTCGGCACGTTATAATTCTCAAATTCTCAATCTAACCACTGCTCGTTCGTTTTTCCCCGTCGCTTCGCGAGGCGCACCTGTGCGACGCTCGCCGATACTCGAAGACCGCTCGGCGCCGACCTAAAAGCCGGCCCGGTTTTTCGCCGGATTGCCCCCGGTGGGGCGCGGTGTTCAAACAAACCCCCCAAGGACAACTTATGCCCTTGGGGGAAACATCATTATGTACGGGACCCAGCCCGCCGTGTCAATCTCCGCCGGGTGCCGGCACAGCGGCCAGCTCCGGTTTTTCCGTATCTTCTTCGGCCGCCGCACCTTCGACCTTGACCACCATCGCGTTGTACGAGTTCATGCCGGTGCCGGCCGGGATTAGCCGCCCCATGATCACGTTTTCTTTCAACCCGACCAGCCTGTCCACCTTGCCGTTGATGGCCGACTCGGTCAGCACGCGCGTAGTCTCCTGGAATGACGCCGCCGAGATGAAGCTTTCGGTAGACAGCGACGCCTTGGTGATTCCGAGCAGCAGCGGCTCCGCGATCGCCGGCTCTCCGCCGCGCGTGAGCACGCGGCCGTTCTCTTCGTCGAAGCGCCACTTCTCGACCTGGTCGCCAACCAGGAACGGGGTGTCGCCGACTTCCTTGATCCGCACGCGCCGCAGCATCTGGCGCACGATCACTTCGATATGCTTGTCGTTGATGCGCACGCCCTGCAGCCGGTAGATTTCCTGGATTTCGTCCACCAGGTATTTCGCCAGCGCCTTCTCGCCAAGGATGGTGAGGATGTCGTGCGGATTCGACGAGCCTTCCATCAACGGCTCGCCCGCCTTGACGATATCGCCCTCATGCACGGCGATATGCTTGCCCTTGGGAATCAGGTACTCGCGCTTCTCGCCGATTTCCGGCGTCACTTCGACCTTGCGCTTGCCCTTGGTGTCCTTGCCGAATGAAACCTGCCCGTCGATTTCCGAGATGACCGCGAATTCCTTGGGCTTGCGCGCTTCGAACAGCTCCGCCACGCGCGGCAGACCGCCGGTGATGTCCTTGGTCTTGGTGGTCTCGCGCGGAATTTTCGCGATCACGTCGCCCGGCTCGACCGCCGTGCCTTCGGGCACGTTGATATACGCACCCACCGGCAGGAAATAGCGCGCGACGTTGTTCGAGCTCGGCAGCTTGGCCGTCTTGTTCGATGCGTCCTTGATCGAGATACGCGGGCGCACGTCGAGGTCCTTGAATTCGACGATAACGTTGGAGCGCGCGCCGGTCCGTTCGTCGACTCGCTCCTCCATCGTCTTGCCTTCCAGGATGTCGCCGTACTTAACCGTGCCGCCGACTTCGGTGATGATCGGCGTCGTGTAGGGGTCCCATTCGGCGATCAGCTCGCCCGGCTTGACCTTGTCGCCCTCGGCCTTGCGCAGCTTGGCGCCGTACACCAGCGGATAACGCTCGCGTTCGCGTTCGCGCACGCGGCCGCCTTCGTCGGTGACCTGCGCAGCGATAACGACCTCGCCATGCCGCGTCATCACGACCAGGTTGCCGTCGCGACTCTTGACCGTGTTGACGCCATGCAGCCGCATCACGCCTTCGTTGCGGACTTCGAGCGTGGTCTGCTCGGCGCGCCGGCTGGCGGTGCCGCCGATATGGAACGTGCGCATCGTCAGCTGCGTGCCCGGCTCGCCAATCGACTGCGCCGCGATGATTCCGATCGACTCGCCGAGGTTTACAAGGTGGCCGCGGCCGAGGTCGCGTCCGTAGCACTTCACGCAGACGCCCTGTCGCGACTGGCACGTGAGCACCGACCGAATCTTGATTCGCTCGACGCCCGCGTCTTCGATTTTCTTTACCTTGTCCTCGTCGATCATCTCGTTGGCCTTCACCAGCACTTCGTTGGTGAACGCGTCGCGAATGTCCTCGAGCGCGACGCGGCCGAGCACGCGATCGCCGAGACCCTCGATTATCTCGCCGCCTTCGACCAGCGGCGACATCTCGATTCCGTCAAGCGTGCCGCAATCGTCTTCGATAATGATCGAGTCCTGCGCCACGTCGACCAGACGCCGGGTCAGGTAGCCGGAGTTCGCGGTCTTGAGCGCCGTATCGGCCAGGCCCTTGCGCGCGCCGTGGGTCGAGATGAAGTACTGCAGCACCGTGAGCCCCTCGCGGAAGTTCGCGGTGATCGGAGTTTCGATAATTTCACCCGACGGCTTCGCCATCAGGCCGCGCAGTCCGGCGAGCTGCCGAATCTGCTGCTCGGAACCGCGGGCGCCCGAGTCGGCCATGATAAAAATCGGGTTGAAAGACGGCCCGGTGACGGTCTCGCCCTTGTCGTTCTTGCCGAACACCTGCGTCGACAGCCCCTTGATAACGGCGCTGCCGATCTGGTCCTGCACCTCGGCCCAGATATCCACGACCTTGTTGTAGCGCTCGCCATCGGTGATGACGCCATTGTTGTACTGCTGCTGAATCTCGCTGACCTGCTTCTGCGCGCCATCGAGCAGATGCGCCTTCTGCGGCGGAATCGTCATGTCCTTGATCGAGATGGAGATTCCCGCCTTGGTGGCGAATTCGAAGCCGATGTCCTTCAGCCGGTCGGCGAAAATGACGGTGGCCTTGTCGCCGGCGCGGCGATAGACGATGTCGATAAGGTTGCCGAGCTCCTTTTTCTTCATCGTCTTGTTGAGCTCGGTGAACGGAATTTCGGGCGGCACGATCTCGTAGAGCAGCACGCGCCCGACCGTGGTGGTGACGCGCTCGTACCGCGGCATCGCAGCCAATGCCGCTGCCGCCGCTGCCGCACGCTCCTTCTTGGTGCGCGGTTTGCCGTTGGTCTCGGGTTCCGCCGCCACGATTCCGGTAGCAAGCTGCGGCGACATCCGCACCGTGATCTTCGCGTGCAAATCTATCTCTTCGTGATCGTACGCGATTCGCACTTCCTCGACGTTGGCGAAGTTCTTGCCCTCGCCGCGCGCCAGCGGCTTCTCGCGCGTCATGTAGTAGAGACCGAGCACCATGTCCTGCGTCGGCACGATTACGGGCTTGCCCGACGCGGGCGACAGGATGTTGTTGGTCGACATCATGAGCGCGCGCGATTCGACCTGCGCTTCGATCGACAGCGGCACGTGCACCGCCATCTGATCGCCGTCGAAGTCCGCGTTGTAGGCCACGCACACCAGCGGATGGAGCTGAATCGCCTTGCCTTCTATAAGCACCGGCTCGAACGCCTGGATGCCGAGGCGATGCAGCGTCGGTGCGCGATTGAGCAGGACAGGATGCTCGCGGATAACCTCGTCGAGGATATCCCAAACGTCCTTGCCCTCTTTCTCGACCATCTTCTTCGCGCTCTTGATGGTCGTCACATAACCCTTTTCTTCGAGCTTGTTGTAGATGAACGGCTTGAACAGCTCGAGCGCCATCTTCTTGGGCAGGCCGCACTGATGGAGGCGCAGCTCGGGGCCGACGACGATGACCGAGCGGCCCGAGTAGTCCACGCGCTTGCCCAGCAGGTTTTGCCGGAAGCGGCCCTGCTTTCCCTTGAGCGTATCGGATAGGGACTTCAACGGGCGGTTGTTGGTGCCGCGCAGCACGCGTACGCGGCGGCCGTTGTCGAACAGGGCGTCCACGGCCTCTTGCAA
>JBOHWI010000145.1:0-3341 GCA_050736675.1 Binatus sp. (SeqCode) | reverse complement strand
GACAGCGTCATGGTGAGCGCGGCGACGCCGATCATCACGCCGACGGCGGTGAAGATTGTCGTGATCGAGATGAACGCATCCTTGCGGCGGGCGCGCAAATAGCGGAGCGCAATTTTTAGTTCGTATCGCACGACGACCAGCGAGAGAACTCAGAATATCACGTTCTCTTTCTTCAACTGCTCGATTTCGTCGGCGCTGAGCGAGAGCATCCTGCGAAAGACTTCGTCGTTGTCCTGGCCCAGGATCGGCGCGGCCGAACGAAGAGTGCCCGGGGTGCGGCTCATGCGATGCTCGAGTCCCTCGTACGGCGACGGGCCCATCTCCTTGTGCTCGAGCCAATGCCAGAAACCGAACGCCTCCAGGTTGTCGTCCTGGTGGATGTCCACGCAGTTTTCCACCGGGTAAGCGGCGACCCCGACCGCCTGCAGCTTCGGCGTGAGATCGTGCGCATTTCGAGGGCGGGTGAGCGTGTTGACGAACTCATCGATGGCGGCAGCATTCTCGATGCGCGCCGATGCCGTCGCAAAGCGCGGATCGGTGGAATCGGCGCCGAGCGCGGCGAGCATCGCGCGCCACTGAGCGTCGTCAGCGACGGCGATAGCGATCCATCGCTCGTTGCCGTCCTCGTCGGCGCATCGATAGGCGCCGTGCGGAGCATAACGCGCCGACGCGTTGGCGCGCGGGCCGAGCACGCGTCCGGTCGCGAAGTAGTCGATCAACGCGGGCGCGAGATTCTGCATCGCAGCTTCGTACTGCGACATGTCGATGTACTGGCCTTTGCCGGTGCGGCGGCGATAGTCGAGCGCCGCGAGCAGCGCGAACGCGGAGAGGCGCGGCGCGATGAACTCGGAATAGGCGCCGGATGGCGGCGTGCATGAGCCGGGGCCGTAACCGGAGATGTAGTAAAAGCCCGACAGCGCGGCCATCAACTGGCCGAAGCCGGGGTAGAGCGCGTTGGGCCCGGTCTGCCCCTGCATGCAGGTCGAGAGCATGATGAGGTCGGGGCGCAGCTCGCAAAGTCTTTCGTAATCGAGTCCCCAGCCGCGCATCGCCTTGGGCGTGAAACTCTCGACCACGATGTCTGCCCAAGGCACCAAGCGCTTGGCGAGGTCGCGCGCTTTGGGTTTGCTCAAGTCCAGCGTGATTCCCTTTTTGGAAGTGTTGTAGCTGGCGAAGAACTGGCTGCGGTTGAAGCCCGGCATCGCGTCCTTCCACGGCGGAGCAATTCGCAGCACGTCGGGGCGCGCGGCGGACTCGACGCGAATCACGTCGGCGCCGTTGTCGGCGAAATACTTCGTCGTGATCGGACCGACGCCGACCCAGGCGAAGTCGAGAATGTGAACTCCTTCCATCGCGAAACGGCCCATCTCGAATTCCCCTGGCTAAATCGCACCGGCGGCGCGGAGCTTGTTCAACCGCTCTGGCTTGAGGCCTAGAAGCGTGCGGTAAATCTCGTCGTTATGTTCGCCGATTCGCGGCGCGCGGGTGGTCGGGCCGATCGGCGTCGCGGACATTTTCGCGAACGGTCCGGGAAACGTGAGCGTACGGCCGATAGTGTCGTGCGGCACCGGCACCCAGAAGTCGCGCGCCTTGAGCTGTTCGTCGCCGGCGATGTCGGCGGCGGTGGCGACGGGAGCGAGAAAGATTCGGCGCTTGAGTCCTTCAGAGTAGATTTCGTGCTTGGTCTTCGTCAGGAAGAATCGCTGGATCGTCTGCTCGAGGTCGTCGATCTCATAGTGGTCCTGCTCGGTCAATTTCATGAAGACGCCGGGCACCCACGCGACCCAATCCTTCGTGCGCATCCACTCGGAGCCGAGTCCCTCCTCGCGCATCCACTCGATCAGCGCCTTGGTCGAATTGCCGACAGTCGCGCCGCCGGCGATCAATGTCGAGATGTGACCGTCCTTGCACTCGTACACCATCTTGCGGCGCGCGTCGGCCGAGCCGACGAAAACACCCGTGCGCGTGAGATAGCTACCATGCAGGAACGGCATCGCCTGCTCGTTCATCAGCGTCCATACGATGCAGGCCTGCATGTTGATGACGATGCGCTGGCCCAGCCCGTCGATTTGGCGCGGGTAGTGCGCGAGCATCATCGCGACCGCAGCTTCGCCGCCGGCGTGCAATCCGGCTTGCGGCAGGCACATCTGCAGGGGAGGCTTTCCCTCTTCGCCCATCAGGTACATCATGCCGCCGGCCGCCCACGTAATGATGTCGGCCCAGGCGTAGTCCTTGCCGGGACCGGTGTCGCCGAACGGAGTGATCGACGCGCAAATGAGACGCGGATTTTTCCCGGCGAGCGCGTCGTAGCCGAGACCGATCGAATCGAGATAGCCAAGCTGATGCGACTCGACGAGAAAGTCGGAGTGAGCCGCGAGATCGGCGACAAGGGCGCGCCCGTCGTCAGTCGCTAGATTCGCAGTCACGGATTTTTTCCCTGCATGATAGGCGATCGAATAAAGGCAGCGGTCGGGATCGACCTTGTCTTCGAGGTACGGCGGGATGCGCCGCGTCGAGCATCCACCCGGCGGCTCGACCTTGATGACTTCGGCGCCGAGGTCGGCGAACATCTTGCCGCACAACGCCCCCTTCTCGTCGGTCAAATCGAGCAGCCGGAATCCTTTGAGCAACTCTGATGGCATCGGTGGATAAACCTCGCGAAGACCACGCCCACGCGTGTGAATCTCGGACGTTTATATCCTACCGCGGCGAAGATGTAACGGCGGAGCGGAGTGCTATTTCTGCCCGCGGGCGTGGCGCGCGGCGCCGATCGCCGTCGCGAAATCGGCGTTCTCGGGAATGACGAAGCGCCGCCCGAACGGGAAAGTAAGGCGCTTCATTTCCTGCATGAAGCGGAACAGGCGCGACAGCTTGCCGGTCAGCACGATGTTTTCCTGACCGCAGGCGCGGGCGCTGGCGAGCGCGAGCACGCCGATCGATTCGGTGATCATGTTCATGATGGCGAGCGCCTTGTCCTCGGGCGTCGCGTCGGCGCTAATCTTGCCGAAGTTCGCCGCGGTGGTGCCCGGCGGCAGATCGCCGATTGCACCGCCGGCAATGTCACGCACGCTGAGATCGATGCGGCGCAGGTCGCCCTTGCGCGCGAGCTTTTCGAGCCGCTCGATCGTCGAGACGCCGAGCATGTGCTTGGCGAGTCCGAGCAGTGTGCCGCCGCCGACTCCCGTGCCGCTGAAGTGCGCGATCTTGTCGCCCGTGACCGACACGATCGCGGTGCCGGTGCCGAGCGAGACGACCATCGCGCTTTCCAGGCCGGCGAGCGAAGTGCCGCCGATTCCGATTGCGGTGAACTCGTTGACCTTGACTACCGGCCTGCCCAGCAG
>JBOHWI010000144.1:0-9561 GCA_050736675.1 Binatus sp. (SeqCode) | reverse complement strand
GCTCAAATCGCTGACCCGGCTGCGCGAGATGCCATGACGGTCGCGAGTTCGCCAATTATTTCCGACCAGCCAGTGCGCGACAGAATCCGCGATGACCTCGACGTCACGCTCGTGATCGAGGCGGCGGCCGGCACCGGCAAGACCACGGCGCTGGTGAATCGAATCGTGTCGGTGATTGGTTCGGGGCGCGGCGAGCTGGCGCGAATCGTTGCGGTGACATTCACCGAGAAAGCTGCCGGCGAGCTGAAGCTGCGTCTGCGCGCGGAAATCGAGCGTGCGCGCCAAAGCACGGAACCGCTCAGCGAAGGGCGCGCGCGCTTCGACCTGGCGCTCAAGCAACTGGAAGAAGCGCGAATCGGAACGATTCATTCATTCTGCGCCGATCTGCTCCGTGAGCGGCCGGTGGAAGCACGGGTCGATCCGATGTTCGAAGTCGCGCCTGAGGACGTTGCGGGCGAGATGTTCGACGCCGCGTTCGAGCGATGGTTCGAAGGAATCCTGAGCAATCCCGGCGAGGGGATGCGCCGGCTGCTGCGGCGGCGCGATCTGTCGTCGCGTACCGGCCCGCGCGAGATTGCACGCCACGCGGCGCTCGAGCTGATGAACTGGCGCGACTTCGATTCGCCGTGGCAGCATTCGCCGTTCGCGCGCGACGCCGAAATCGACGCGATTATCGAAGAGGTCGAAGCGCTGGGCAGACTTTCAGAACTCGGCGAGGACGATGACTGGCTGGCGAGGGGCCTCGACGCGATCGCGCGGCCGGTGAATGAGGCGACGCGGCTGGAAGCGGTGCGCGGGCGCGACCACGACGCACTCGAATTCGTATTGATCAAGCTTTGCACGGGTAGGCATTGGAATTGGAAAGGATACGGCGGCAGTTTTGGCGCGGTCGAGCGTGAGGAGGTCTTCCGACGGCGCGCCGAGCTGCACGCGCGGCTAACGAAGTTTCGCGACGACGCGGGCGCGAATCTCGCGCCTTTGCTGCGCGACGAGCTGTGGCCGATCGTCGACATTTATAAAGACATCAAGCATCGCGCGGGACGCCTCGACTTCCTCGATCTCCTGCTGGTCGCTCGCAACCTGGTTCGCGAAAATCCGGCCGTGCGCGACGAGTTGCAGAACCGCTTCACGCATATTTTCATCGACGAATTCCAGGACACCGATCCGCTGCAGGCGGAAATCCTGCTGCTGCTGGCGTCGGCCGATCCCGCCGAGACTAACTGGCTGAGGGTCAAGCCGATCCCCGGCAAATTATTTATCGTCGGCGATCCGAAACAATCGATTTACCGATTTCGCCGCGCCGACGTTTCGCTCTACCAGGGCGTCAAGCAATTGCTGCTGATGCATGGCGCCGAGCTCGCGCATCTGACGCTCAGCTTTCGCGCGACGCCCGCGCTTCAGACGATGGTCAATGCCGCGTTTGCCCCGCTGATGCGCGAGGAATCGGGCACGCAGCCGAAATATGCACCCCTGACGCCGTATCGCGCCGAGCCTACGGCTCCGCCGTCGATCGTCGTGCTGCCGGTGCCGGAACCGTACGGCGACTTCGGCCGCGTCGTAAATTGGAAAATCGAGGAATCGATTCCCGAGGCGATTGCCGCCTACGCGCGATGGCTGGTGCATGAAAGCGGATGGACGGTGACCGAGCGCGAGGCGCCCGACCTGCGCGTGCCGATTCGTCCGCGCCACATTTGCATCCTGTTTCGCCGCATGAATTCGTTCGGGCGCGATGTCACGCGGCCGTATCTGCGCGCGCTTGAGGCGCGGCACCTGCCGCACGTGCTGGTCAAGGGCGGATCGTTCAACGAGCGCGAAGAAGTGATCGCCGTGCGCAATCTGCTGGGAGCGGTCGAGCGGCCCGACGACGAATTGACGGTGTTCGCCGCGCTGCGCGGGCCTGTTTTCGCACTGTCGGACGCGGCGTTGCTCGAATTTCGCATGACGATCGGCCGATTGCATCCGTTTCGCAAGACGCCCGACGAGAACGACTTGTCAGACAGTCTCAAGGAAGTGAAGGGCGCGCTCGACGTAATCAAGAAATTGCATCGTGGGCTGAATCGCAGGCCGATCGCGGAGACGCTGGCAAAGCTGCTTGCGGAAACTCGCGCACATGCGGGATTCGCCATCTGGCCGACCGGCGAGCAGGCGCTGGCGAATATCATGCGAATCATGGACCAGGCGCGGCGTTACGAAGCGCGCGGCGGCACGACGTCGTTTCGGGCGTTCATCGACGAGCTCGACGCGCGCGCCGAACGCGACGAGGCGAGCGAGACGCCGATCGTCGAGGAAGGCACCGAGGGCGTGCGCATCATGACAGTGCATCGCGCGAAGGGCCTCGAGTTTCCGGTCGTCATCCTGGCCGACCTCACCTGTAAGGAAACTCGCGACCGCGCGTCGCGATATATCGAGCCGGCATCGAAGCTGGCCGCGATGGAACTTGCGGGATGCGCGCCGCGCGAGCTGCAGGAGCATCAGGCGCGAGAGCATGAGCGTGACGTCGAGGAAGCAATCCGCCTGCTGTACGTGGCTACCACGCGTGCGCGCGATCTGATCGTGGTGCCTGCGGTCGGCGACGACCCCCAGGAGAGCGACGGCTGGCTCGCGCGCTTGAACGCCGTCATTTATCCGGCCACTGTGGAGCGGCGCGCTCCCGCGTCGTCGCATCCTGCGGGATGCCCCGAATTCGGCGACGACAGCGTTCTTACGCGGCCCCCGAGAGCGCCGGGCAAAGTGAAGTCGGTCGCGCCGGGATTGCATCGCGTGCAGCGCGGAGCGGATCAAATCGACGTAGTGTGGTGGGATCCGCGGCTGTTGATCCTGAACGTCGAGGAGAAAATGGGGTTGCGGCAGGACAAGTTGCTGCAAGCCGACGAAAATAAGCTCTTGTCCGATCGCGGGATCAAGCTGAACGAGCGATGGAGCGCGGACAGGGCCGCGATGCTCGCGGCCGGAATGACGCCGAGTATGAACGTTGCGACAGCGACCGAGCTCGCGCTCGCCGCGCCGTCTGCCCCACCGGCGTTTGCCGAGGCGATCGAAATCGAAGAGACGAGTCGCGATCGCGGCCGGCCGCATGGCAAGCGCTTCGGCACGCTGGTGCATCTGACCATGCTGCGTGCGCGGATCGACGCGGAGGCTCGCGAGATCGGAAAGATCGCGGCGAGTGCGGCCAAGATTATCGGCGCGTCGGATGATGAAATTGCCGCAGCTGCGACTGCGGTAGAAGCTGCGCTTAAGTCGCCGCTGATGCTTCGCGCCAAGGCCGCGCAAACCGTGATGCGTGAATGTCCGCTGATCATCACGCTTGAAGACGGCACCGCAGTCGAAGGGATCGCGGATCTCGCGTTTGCGGAGAACGGTATCGATGGCCCGGCCTGGACAGTGGTCGATTTCAAGACCGATGTCGAAGTCGCATCTCGGCTCGACGAATATCGCGCGCAGCTTCGGTTTTACGTTCGAGCGGTCAGGGAAAGCACGGGTCGGCCGGCGAGCGGTGCGATTTTGTGGATTTAGGCGAAGGTAAACAAAGGGGTTCCAATGCGGCAGATTTTCATTCTTCATCCCGCGCCAGCGTGTTTTGTTGTTGCGTCGCGGAGCCGAGTGATCAAAGTTGCAATATGAAACGGATGCTATCCCATTAGTCGCACAAGGAGTTGAGGATGATCGACCTATACTTCTGGCCAACGCCCAACGGCTACAAAATCACCTGGATGCTCGAGGAAGTCGGCCTCAAGTACAATGTGATCCCCGTCAATATCGGCGCCGGCGATCAGTTCAAGCCCGATTTTCTGAAGATTAGCCCAAACAATCGGATGCCCGCGATCATCGATCCCGACGGCCCCAGCGGAAAACCGATTTCGATTTTCGAGTCGGGCGCGATCCTGATGTACCTGGCCGAGAAGACCGGCAAGCTGATGCCGTCAGACACGCGCGGAAAATACGACGTGATTCAGTGGCTGATGTTCCAAATGGCGAGCGTTGGCCCGATGCTCGGCCAGGCGCATCACTTCCGCCGCTACGCGCCCGAGAAGATCGAGTACGCGATCAACCGCTACACCAACGAAGCGAAGCGGATTTACGGCGTGATCGACAAACGCCTGGGCGAAGCGAAGTACCTGGCGAGCGAGTACTCGATCGCCGATATCGCTACTTACCCGTGGCTGGTGCCGCATTCGATGCAAGGGCAGGCGCTCGAAGATTTCCCGAACCTGAAAAAATGGTACGACGATCTGCGCGCGCGGCCGGCCACCCAGCGCGGCTTTGCCGTGATGAGCGACGTCGTCGAGAAGATGCGTGCGGCTATGGCAGCCAATAAACCTGCGCAAGATCCGAAGTCGTGGGAGATACTGTTCGGGAATAAGCAGTTCGAGAAGCGCTAGCAGGGGGGACCGCTGCACTCGGTGTTAAGAAAAGACGCGAGGCTTTGGGGCGGCGTCGAGTAGTCGCAATAATGCGTAGATTGTTTCAACAGTCGGGACGCTGATGTTGTGACAGCGAGCCGCGCGCACGACTGCGCCGCTCAGGGCTTCGTATTCCAGCGCTTTGCCGCGTTCGAGATCCTGTTGAGTCGAGGTTTTCAGCGCGCGCAGGTTTTTCCGCGAGTGCGCGATGTACGCCTCGACACGGTCGTCGGAAATCTGCGCACCATCGGCGCGCGCGACGTTGACGATCTCCTGCATCAGAGTGCGCAGCAGTTTGAGGCCTTCGGGGTCGTCGAGAATTTCGCCGACGCGGCGGCGCGTCAGCGTGGTGACGGTGTTGAAGGCGCCGTTCCAGATCAGCTTGTCCCATCGCGCCGTCATGATGTCGGTCGAGACCTGGCCGAGAATCCCGGCGCGTTGAAATACTTCGGCAATCGCGTTGACGCGAGCAGTCTCGCCGCCGTCTAGCTCGCCGAAGTCGATGTGGCCGCTGCTCAGATGAGCTATTTTCCCCGGCGCGACCATCTCGACTCCCACCCGTGCGTTGCCGCCCATGACGGCGTCGCGGCCGAAGATCGCGGCGAGCTTTGCCTCGTTCTCGACGCCGTTCTGAAGTGTGAGAATCGCGCCGCCGGGATTGACGCATCCCGAGATCGCATCAGCAGCGGCGGCGATGTCGTAAGCCTTTACGCAGAACAGGATCAGATCATACGGCGCGAAGTCGCGCGGTGTGTCGGTCGCTGCCACGTCGACACGTAAATCACCGCGAATGCTGGTGATGTCGACGCCGCGCTCGCGAATCACGCGCAGATTTTCGCCGCGCGCACATAGCACGACGTCCTCGCCCGACGCCCTGAGCCGCGCGCCGAAGTAGGCGCCTACGGCGCCCGCACCCATCACCAGAATTTTCATTTGCTTACTGTCTCACTTCCTTCACTTTTCGTTGTGCCTATCGTAGCGCCGATGCGATCTGTTGTAATCAATCTCGATCACGATGGAATCGGCGAGGGAAACAAGTCTTCCCAACATGCGCGAACTGCTGTTTGAAGCGGTGCTCGCAGTGGCGACGCTGACCTTGTGGCCGATCCTCGACGAGAGATCGCAGGGCACCGCGGCGCAACGTTCGCGCGCGATGGTTTATTTTCCGATCGTCGGATTCATCCTCGGTGTGATTCTCGCAATCGCCGATCGAACCGCTGGGTTGGTAGCCGGTCCTGCCGGGCGCTCGTTCGTCGTGCTGCTGGCGGGAGCGGCTTTGTCTCTGGGATTGGCAAATCGCGGAATGGCCGACACGTTCGAAGTGGTTCGCAGAGGCACACGACCGGCCTCGACCGGACTGACTAGAATCGGACCGGTGGGCGCGAGCGCGACGATTGTCGCATTCGCGTTCGAGGTCTGGTGCTTGTCGCGAATCACCGACGACGCGGGGCGGGCGGGCGCGATTGTGATGGCGATGACGCTGTCGCGATGGGCGAACATTCCGATCGGCTACGGGCTCAAGCCACTGGAGCATTGGGGGCTCGGCATCCCGTACGAAGGTGGCATTTCGTTTCGCGAGTTCGCAGTCTCGAGCGTGGTCGCACTGGGACTCACGCTGGGGCTGTATCAAAACGTCGGATTGGCGGTGATCGTCGCACTCGCGCTGACCGTGCTCGCCATGCGACTCGTGTTGAGCCGCCGGATGGGCGGGGCCTCGGGTTATATGCTGGCAGGAGGATGCGCGCTGGTTGAAGTCGTCACTTTCGCGGTACTGGCAGCGCTTCGCGCTTAGCCGTTTCGTTTCAGCGCGGCGGCCCAGACGGCTTTCAGCAGGTCGCGCAGTTCCCCGATCGATCCGTTGTTTTCGATCATGAGAGTTGCGTGCCGGACTCGCTCCTCGTCGGACAGCTGCGCGCGGATTCGTGCTTCGGTCTCGGCGGGCTTCAATCCGCGCTGGATCTCGATTCGGGCGACCACTTGCTCGCGCGGGGCTCGCACCAGCCAGATTTCGTCGAACAGCGGCTGCCAGTTTGCCTCGATCAGAATCGCGGCTTCGACGACGATCGGCAGCTTGGCGCCGCTCGCGCGCAATTCGGCGACGTTGCGGCGGATGCTCTCGCGCGTGGCGGGCCACACGATCGACGTCAGCTGGTTAAGCTTCTCGGGTTTTCCAAACACGATGCTCCCGAGTTTCTTGCGATCGATCGTGCGATCGGGAGCGACGATGTACGGGCCGAAGGCCGCGATGACGGCGTCGTAGGCGGGACCACCGGGCGCGTAAGTTGTGTGCGCGACTTTGTCGGCGTCGAGAATCGGCGCGCCGAATTCACGCAGGATTTGCGCGACGGTGCTCTTGCCCGAACCGATTCCGCCAGTGAGACCAATTGTAAGCATTTGAAATCTCTAGCCTGCGGCTTCGCGGCTCCATGCTTGGATGTTGTAGAGGTAGCTGAAGAAGCCGCCGCGAGCCAGCAACTCGTCGAACGAGCCATGTTCGACGATCGCGCCGTCACGCAGCACCAGGATTAGATCGGCGCTTTGAATTGTCGAGAGCCGATGCGCGATCACCAGCGTCGTCCTCCCGCGCATCGCCTCGCGCACGGCGGCCAGCACCATCGATTCGGTTTCCGTGTCAAGCGCGCTGGTGGGTTCATCCATGATCAGAATGGGCGCATCCTTCAGTAGCGCGCGCGCAATTGTGACGCGCTGCGCCTCGCCTTCGGAAAGACTGTGACCGCCTTGCCCGAGTACTTCGTCGAGACCGGCAGGTAATTTGGCGAGCACCGGGCCGAGGCGCGCCATTTCGATTGCGCGGACCACTTTCGCGTCGTCAACCGCAGGCTTTCCGAACGCGACGTTGACCCGCATCGTGTCGCCGAGAACCAGCGGCGGCTGCAACACCATCGCGATGTTGCCGCGGACCGAATCGAGCGTGATGTTGCGAGTATCGTTGCCGTCAATCTTGATCGCGCCTTCATTCGGTTCGTAAAATCGCGCGAGCAGGCTGGCCATCGTGGTTTTTCCGGAACCGCTCGGACCGACAATCGCGATGGTCTCGCCGGGCGACGCCTTGAAGCTTATTCCCTTCAGCACGGTGCGGCCGGGTCCGTAGCCGAACACGACGTTGTCGAATTCGATCTCGCCGCGCGCGCGGCCGAGCGTCTGTGCGCCCACCCGATCCTTTATTTCGGGATCGATCGCGAGCAACTCGAGGCATCGCCGCAGGCCGGCCTTCGCGCCTTCGATTTGTCCGTAGGTTTGCGAGATCTGATTTACCGGCGAGTAGAGCGAGGCGAGGTAAGTGATGAAGACGATAAGGGCGCCGATAGTGAGGCGGCCGTCGAGGACGTGCTCCGCGCCGAGATAGATCACGGTCGCGGTGCCGCATGCGATCAACAAGCCCACCGCGCCGGCGTAGAGCGTTTGCAGGGTGTAGAGACGCAGCGTCGCATCGAGGCTGGCGCTGCTCGACTCGACGAACTCGCGGTACGATTCGCCCTCGCGGGTGAAGGCCGGCACGACATGGATCGCGGCGAGCGCGCTTTGCGCCACCGTGAACAGGCGGCTTTCCTTGATTCGCGCGCCGCCGGCGATCGCGTCGATGCGGCCGCTGATCGACATGATCAACAGAATCAGCAGCGGGATGATGGCGAGCGCGACCAGCGTCAGCGTGGCATCCATTTTGATCATCACGACGAACATTCCGCCGAGCAGAATCAGCGATGACAACACCGGAAAGAATCCGTTCATCGCGATCGTTTGAATCGAGTAGGTATCGTAGGTGATACGCACCATCAGGTCGCCGACTTCGCGCCGGCGATGGAACGAGAGCGAGAGACGCTGCAAATGATCGAACAGGCGCGCGCGCAACTCGTTGACCATCCGCTGGCCGATCGAAATTGTGACGTAGTTGGTCATGACGTTGAGCAGGCCCAGCAGCGCGTACAGGATGACGAGGCTAACGCACGCGGCGATGAGCAGCTCGGCGCGCGGCATCGGGGGAATCCACGTGCTGACGAGCGGCGCGCCGCGCAGCACGTTGTCGATTACAATTTTGAGCGGCCATGGCTTGAGCACTTCGGTCGCGGAGGCGAGCAGCACGCCGGCGATGGCGATCGCGAGACGCCCAAGATGCGGGCGCATCCTGCGGAGCGCGTGGCCGTAGAGTTCCAGCGTGTCCATCAGCCCTCGTCTTCCGGGTTTGCGCTCGATATTCCAAGCGAGCCGGCTACCTCGGCGGCGCTGGCTTTGATGATCGATGGAATGCGCCGGGCACGATTGATCGCTAGAACACTCACTGCGAGGGCGGCGAATATCACGCCGACGATTCCCGCGCCCAAGGAAAAGGCTGCGGCCAACAATGCGAGCGTTATTGCCGCGGCGATCAAGGCGCGACGCGGCGCAGTTCGAATCCGCCAGAGCATCGTGATGCTGCCGTCGCCGCGCCGCAACGCGTTTATCGGCACGCGGATCATCGGGGGGACGACGAGCTCGAGATCGTAGGACTGGAAGCCGTCGGTTTCGGCCACAGCGACACTGCGGAGAACTAGTGCGTGACGGACGGCGGCGAGGATCGTGGCGGAGTCGACCTCTGACGACGCGAATTCAACCTGGTCACTGAAATTCAACGGGCCGTTTTGATTGTTATCGCCGATCGCAGGGTCGAATTGCCATTTGACGCGTTCGCGCGCAAGGCTGCGAACGATTGGGCCCAGCAGGTTGACGATCGCCAAATGGATTCGCGCCGCCGGGCCGGAATACTCGCGCGGCAGCGGCGCGGATGCTGCGCTCGCCGCCGCGGCCAGTAGCGAGAGCGTGATTCCGGTCAGCCCGAGCACGTCGAGCAGGCGATTGATGCCACCGAATACGAGAAAAATCAGGGACAAGCCGATCCATTGAATGGTCAGCGGCAGATCAGCGTACGAGTTGCCGGCCGAGTAAACGGTCTGAAAGAGGCCGCGGCCGAAGGCGCCGTAGTACACTCGCGCGCCTCCGATGAGCGAGCCGATCCATGATGGCCCCGCGTAGATGCCGTCCTGGTCCGCGGTGCGAAGCGGATATTTACGAAAGAGCAGGCCTTCGCCGACGCCATAGCCGCGCTGTTGACGAAGGTACGCAGGAAGAGTCGCGCGTCGCTCGTGAATCGCGACCGCTCCAGGAG
>JBOHWI010000143.1:0-2058 GCA_050736675.1 Binatus sp. (SeqCode) | reverse complement strand
CGAAGGCCTTCAGCGCCGACGCGACGATGCAAATAACGATTGACGCGGTGCAGATTTTCGGCGGCTACGGCTACATGAAGGAATACCCGGTCGAGAAGCTGATGCGCGACGCGAAGCTGCTGCAGATTTACGAGGGCACGTCGCAGATTCAGCGCGTCGTGATCGCGCGCAATCTGCTCAAATGAACACGGCGCTCGCGATCAGTTCGCTGGCGGGACGGAATGCGGAATCGGCGGATCCTGGTCGGCAGGCTCTTTGCCGGTGACGGAGCCGACGTAACCGCCCTCGTGATAGACGTCCACCTGGCCGGTGGTCGGGTCGGGGAGCAGGTTCCATTCGTCGGGCGGCGGCGGATTGGGGTCGGGCGGCATATAGACGATTGCTTCCGGGGCAGGAGGCGGGGGCGTTGAGGCGCAAGCGGCGAACGCGAGGGAGATAAGAATCGGTGCTGCAATCCGCAACCTAACCCTTAACCACTTCCCGCGCTGGAAGTGGAACAAAAATGTTGGGATACCTGAAAATCGTTGTTCATTTCGAGGCATGATGTGCTGAGTGGATCGGTCCGGGATTGCGATTATCTTCGCGCCTGACTGCTGTAATCGCAAGCGGAGAGCAGCTCAACCGGATCCGGGATTCTTCGCGTTTTTCACTTTTTCACCGGCAGCCACCCGCGAGAATGACAGAAAATCAAAGAGTGAAAGCGCGCGCTACTTGCGCGGGAGGCCTAGAACTTCGCGGAAGTGATGGATGGTTTTTTCGAGGCCGGGGCGCAGCGCGGTGTGCGGCTGCCAGCCGAGGACTCTTTTCGCGAGCTCGATGTTCGGTTTGCGGCGGATCGGATCGTCGGGACGCGGCGGTTTGATGACGATTTTCGAAGAGCTCCCCGTGAGTTCCGTGGCGAGCTTGGCGAGTTCCTCGATCGTGAACTCGTCGGGGTTGCCGATGTTGATCGGGCCGATGTGCGTGTCCTGATTCATCATGCGGACGAGCGCGTCGATGATGTCGTCAACGTAGGCGAACGACCGGGTCGAATTGCCGTCGCCGTAAATCTCGAGATCCTCGCCCCGCAGCGCGGCAACGCAGAAGTTGGAGACCACGCGGCCGTCGTTGATGGCCATGCGCGGGCCGTAGGTGTTGAAGATGCGCACGATGCGGGTGTCGACGTTGTTCTGCCGGTGGTAGTCCATCATCAGGCATTCGGCGACGCGCTTGCCCTCGTCGTAGCACGAGCGCACGCCGATCGGGTTGACGTGGCCCCAGTACGATTCGGTTTGCGGATGCTCTTCGGGATCGCCGTAAACCTCGCTGGTCGACGTGAGCAGGATGCGGGCGTGCACGCGCTTGGCGAGACCGAGCATGTTGATGGTGCCCATCACAGAGGTCTTGATGGTTTTCACCGGGTTGTACTGGTAGTGCACGGGCGACGCCGGGCAGGCGAGGCTGAAGATGCGATCGACTTCCAGCAGGATTGGCTCGACGACGTCGTGGCGGATGAATTCGAAATTGCGGTTGCCGAGCAGGTGCATGATATTGGCGCGCTTGCCGCTGAAGAAGTTGTCGAGGCAGATGACCTCGTGGCCGTCGTTGAGCAGGCGCTCGCATAGATGAGAGCCGAGGAATCCTGCGCCGCCGGTTACCAGTGTTCGCACGATGGTTCTCCCGGTTCAGCGGCGGTTCTCGCGCGCGATGGCGCGAACGGTTTCGATCACGTAGGCCACGTCCTCGTCGGTCATCGCGGCGTAGATGGGCAGCGACAGGCAGCGGCTGAAGATGTCCTCGGCGACCGGAAAATCGCCGTCGCGGTAGCCGTACATGCGCTGGTAGTAGTGCATAGTATGCAGCGGGATGCAGTGCACGGAGCATCCGACGCCGCGCTCGCGCAGCATCTCGACGAACTGATTGCGGCCGAGCTTGAGGCGCTCGGGCCGGATGCGCAGCACGTAGAGATGCCACGCGTGCTCGATGCCGGGCTCGGAGTACGCTGGCTGAAGGGCGTCGTCGGCGCGGAAGGCGTCGTTGTAGGCGCGTGCGATTTCGCCGCGGCGGCGCATGAAGTCG
>JBOHWI010000142.1:0-15088 GCA_050736675.1 Binatus sp. (SeqCode) | reverse complement strand
ACTGGGCGGGATGGAAAATTCTGACGCGCGCGCTCGGCGCGAAGACGCAACTGGTCGGCGACGACATCTTCGTCACCAATCCCAGGTTTCTCCAACGCGGAATCGAAGAGCACGTCGCCAATTCGATCCTGATCAAGCTCAACCAGATCGGCACGTTGAGCGAGACGCTCGCGACGATCGAGATGGCGCGCGCGGCGGGATACAGCTGCGTGATCTCGCATCGCTCGGGCGAGACCGAGGACACGACGATCGCGGATCTGGTTGTCGCCACGGGCGCGGGACAAATCAAGACCGGCTCGATGAGCCGGTCCGAGCGCAACGCGAAATACAACCGGCTGCTGCGAATCGCCGAAGAGCTCGGCGCCAAGGCGACGTATCCCGGCGCCGCTGCATTCAGGCGCGGGAAACCCTGATGCCCACGCGGCCGCCGGTTGCAGCGCTCGTAATTTTCGACGGTTGGGGAGTCAGCAAGAACGGCGCGTCGAATGCGATCGCCGCGGCGAAGACGCCGGTGATGGATCGCCTCTACGCAACGCAGGCGCACACTGAGCTCGACGCGTCGGGCGAGGCGGTGGGACTGCCGCCGGGAGTCATGGGCAATTCCGAAGTCGGGCATCTTACGATCGGCTCGGGCCGCGTCATCTACCAGGACCTGATGCGAATCACGAAGGCGATCGAGAGCGGCGCGTTCGCGCGCAACGCAACTATCGTCGACGCGATCAAAAGAACCGTCGAGCTGGGCACGACGCTGCATATCTGGGGCCTGCTCTCCGACGGCAGCGTGCACAGTCATATCGATCATCTGATGGCATTGCTCGACGTCGCCGCGGCGAACGGCGCAACCCGGATTGCTCTGCACGCCGTACTCGACGGACGCGACAAGCCGCCGCGCTCGGCGCTCGCGTTTATCGATCGGCTCGAAGCGAAACTGAAACAGATCGGCCGCGGGCGAATCGCGACGGTCACGGGGCGCTACTACGCGATGGATCGCGACAAGCGTTGGGAGCGAATTGAGCGAGCGTGGCGCGCGATGGTCGAAGGCGAAGGAATCGCAGCGCCGAGAGCGCGCGAGGCGGTCGAGAAATCGTACGCCGCCGGCAAGAGCGACGAGTTCGTCGAGCCGCACGTGATCGGCGAGCGCGCGCCGATGGCGGACGGCGACGAGGTGATCTGCTTCAACTTCCGCGCGGACCGCGCGCGCGAGCTGACGGCGGCGATCGCGCTCGGCGGATTTTCAGGGTTCCGTCGCCCGCGCGTCCCGAAGGTCGGCTACGTGTGCGTGACGGAGTACGACCGCTCGTTCGCGCTGCCGCTGGCGTTTGGCCGCGAAGACGTGAGCAACACGCTGGCCGAGGTGCTGGCGCGCGCGGGGCTGAAAAATTTGCGCGTCGCCGAGACCGAGAAATATGCCCACGTCACCTACTTCCTGAACGGCGGCGTCGAGCAGGCGTTCCCGCTCGAAGAACGCGCGCTGATTCCGTCGTCGAAGGTCGCGACCTACGACCTGGAGCCGGCGATGAAGGCGGCGGCAATTGCGACGCGGGTCGCCGAGGAAATCGCGGGCGGCAAGTTCGACGTGATCGTGATGAACTTCGCCAACCCCGACATGGTCGGCCACACCGGCAAGTTCGAGGCGACCGTAGCCGCGGTCGAAGCCACGGACGCGGCGCTCGGCATCGTGATCGACGCACTCGAGCAGCGCGGCGGCGTCGCGCTGATCACGGCGGATCACGGCAACGCGGAATTCATGTCCGACCCCGCGACCGGGCAGGCGCATACCGCGCATACGACGAATCCGGTGCCGCTGATTCTCTACGATCCGAAATTCAAAGGGCGGCTTAAGGACGGCGGCACGCTCGCCGATGTGGCGCCGACGCTCCTCGCGATGCTCGAAGTGAAAGCGCCGCCCGAGATGACGGGCCGCGATCTGCGTGACGATACGCCGCGCTGATTCGTAATGTCCTAGCTTCGGTGGGGTGAATTTGCGCCTCGTAGATCTGAAAAGACGAGGCGTGCGAGAGGAATAGGAACGCTACACCGCGAGCGGCAAAGAGAGAGCATAGCCCTCAACGCAGATCAGACGAGAGGTTTTGCAGCGATCACTCTGCGAGTAACAGTTAGGATGAAATGGATCGCGAGAAACGAAATGGAATTCTGTATGTTCTGTCGCTGGTTTCGATTTGGTTTATTTTTGGCTTCGGCTACCTAACTGTTTGGCACTTTCTGAACATCAACCTCGAAGGCGTGGTAATTTCTAGCGAAGATGTTCCTTACCGCGGCGCGCCTCGATACGTGACCGAATACCTCATACGCGGTCCAAATGGCGAGAAATTTCCTTATGTGGCTGGGCCGTCAGATTCGACGCTCCCTAGAAGCATGGCAGTCGGAACTCACATAAAGAAAACGCGCTGGAGCCTGTATTATCAACTCAATGGCGTGTGGCACAGCTTCCCCTTCGTTTTCTACTCAATTGTGTTGACCGGAGCGCTTGTCATTCTCCTATACTCAGGCTACATCGCCCTGTTCGATAACTAGGTTCAGGAAGTGACGCGGCGCGGGCGGCCGCGCGTCGATGGCGGGCACGGCGGTCCGCCCCACTATGACCTACCAGCGGATTACCTGCTCGTAGATTTTTGGGAGCTGGCGCGGCAGTGAGGCGATGTCTTCGATTACCAGGTAGCGCGAGGACTGGCACATCTGGCGCAGGTAGTCGTGGCCGGTTTTATCCACCGTGATGCAGAACGGGAGCACGCCGGCGAGCTCGAGTTCCTTCAGCGCGACCATTGTGTCCTGGATGCCGTAGGCGTTGGAGCGGCGGTCGTGGCCGTAGTCGAAATCCTGCGGGAAGCCGTCGCTCAGCAGGATCATGTGCTTGGCGCGCGAGGACACGTCCTTGAATTTTTCGCGCACGTGGCGAATCGCCGCGCCCATCCGGGTTGAACGCTTGGGCTCGACCGATCCGATGCGCGCCTTCACCTCGTCGCTCAGCTCCTGATCGAATTCCTTGATCACGTAGAACTCGACGTTGTCGCGGCCGTGGCCGGAGAAGCCCATGATCGCGTACGCGTCGCCGATTTCCTCGAGCGCCTGCGCCATGATGACGAGCGCTTCCTTGTTCACGTCGATGATGCGGCGCGGACGATTGGCGGTTTGCGGGCGCCGCTGCCACGCCTTCATCCAGTCGTCGGTGTCGTCATCGTCGGTATGCTTGCGCGGCTCGCGATGCACGGGTTCGTCGGTCGAGGCCGACATGTCGAGCAGGAACAGCGTGGCGACGTCGCGCGCTTCTTTCTTGCGCGCCTTGTAAAAGCGGCCGTCAGGAGTCTCACCCATCAGGCGCGCCACTCGCGCCTCGATAGTGCGGTCGATGTCGATTTCCTCGCCGTCTTCGAGCCCGCGCACCATCCGGTAAGACGCCGGCCGGATGCGCTGGAAGTTGCGACGGACGCCGGGCAGCATCTCGGCGTAGCGGATGAGCGTGTTCTCGTAGAAATCGCCAGCGTCGCCCGTCAGCGGGATTTCGCGCAGCCGGCACCAGTTGCGGCGATAGTCGTTGAGCACGTAGTCCCATTCGTCGTAGGCGTAGTACGAGTCCTGACGGCCGCGGCCGATCATCAGGCGTCCCTGCCCGGTGACGGAGCCGACTTCGCCGAGCTGCTCGCGCATCTGTTCGAGCTCGCTGAGCTGCTTGCCGGTGAGCTGAGTCAGATACATGCCGTCGCCGTCGGCGCTGCCGTCGCCCTGCGACGGTTTGATCTCGGCACCCTGCTCGATCAGCTTGCGCAATTCTTCGGGCGAGAGCGCCCTGCCCTGTCCGCCTTTCGATTGTTTGCCCGAGACGTCCATCTGTACGTTCTGATCGGGCTCGCCGCCGCCGTCGCCCTGTTCGCCGTCCTCGCCTTCGCCGGCGGTCTGCGACTCGGAGCCTTTCATGCCTTTGATCAGGTCGTTGCGCATCCGTTCCGCTTCTTCTTCAGTGAGCGGATCGCCTTCGCCACGCTCGCGCGCCTGTCGAATCAGTTCCTGGAGCCAATCGTAGAGCGCGCTCACCTGGCGGACGCTGGTCATCACGTCGGCGCCGTGCGCGCGCACGGGCGCGAAGTGATGCGCTGCCATCATCACGAGCGGGGAGTCGAGCGCTTCACCGCTCGCGTCGAGATCGAGCGCCGCGCGCACCAGCATCGTGCTTAGCGACTCGGGATGGAGCCGATTGAGCAGCGAGCGATTGAGACCCGCGATGCGCGGTGCGAGTCCGCGATAACGCCGGGCGAGTTCGGCGTCGATGCGCGCCGACTCCGCCAGCCGCATCAGTGCGCCCGCGAGGCCGGGGTCGTCGAACGACGCGACGAAGCTGTCGATCGCCTCGACGCCGGTCTCGCCGCGCTCCTCGAAGCCGGCGATGTCGGCGAGCTTCAGCTTGAAGGTGCCGAAGTCGTGGCGCGCCGCGAGATGCGCGGTGGTGACGAAATAGTAGATGTAGGCGTCGCCGCGAGTGCCGAACGGTTCGAGACGCTCGGGCAGATAGATCATCTCGCCCGGCATCAGCGGATAGTGAAACGGCAGCATCGGACCACTGTTGGCGAGCGAGTCGATGCGGAACTCAAGCGGAAACAGCATCCGCATGAACTTGGTCAGTACGCCCTTGATTTCAAAGAGGTCTTGGGCTTTCTCGGCAATCTCTGGCATCGTCGTAATATGATTGTTACTTGGAGCGATGCACGGATGCAATTTGGCCCGAGATGGGGGACGCGCGCTCCGACATTGATTCCTTGACTTGGATGTTCGCGGCAGACTTAGATTGATCTACCCTATGCGGATCACGTTTTTTGGCAATCATCGCCGTTTCATTACGATGGCGGCGCTCGGTACCCTTCTATGCATGACCACTGCGGCGCCCGCGCGTGCGGGATTCGCGGATGCGGTCAAAGCCCGGACGCTGCCCAACGGGCTCAAAGTGCTGGTGCTGGAAAATCACAAGGCGCCGCTCGCGACTTTCAACGTCTTCTACCGCGTCGGCTCGCGCAACGAGCAATTCGGCAAGACCGGCCTGTCTCATCTATGCGAGCATCTGATGTTCAAGGGCACCAAAAAGCTCGGACCCGAAGAGTTCTCGCAGATCATCCAGCAGAACGGCGGGATGGACAATGCGTTCACGGAATCGGACTTCACCGACTACTTCGAAACGATCAACAAGGATCATCTCGACGTGCCGATCACGCTCGAAGCCGACCGGATGGCGAACTTCGAGCCCAAGGAGTTCGACAAGGAGAAGCACGTCGTGCTCGAGGAGCGGCGGCTGCGGACCGACGACAACCCCGAGGACGCACTCGACGAGATGGTCCGCGCGCAGGCCTACGTCGCGCATCCGTATCACTGGCCGGTGATCGGATGGTTCCACGACGTTGACGGGCTGACGCTGGCCGACGCGATGGCGTATCACAAGATTTACTACTCGCCGCAAAACGCGCTGATCGTCGCTGTCGGCGATTTCAACGCCGACCAGGTGCTGAAGCTGATCAGCGAGGCGTTCGCCGATATCAAGAACGGTCCCAAGGCGCCTCCGGTGACGGAAGTCGAGCCGCCGCAGGAAGGAACGCGCCGCGTCGAGCTGCGCCATGCGGCCAATCTGCCGGCGTTCGAAGAGGCGTATCACGTGCCGAATATCTCGAGCCCGGACAGCTACGCGCTCGAAGTGGCGTCGGAAATTCTGAGCGACGGACAAAGCTCGCGGCTGTACAAGAAGCTGGTGGTCGAAAAGCAGATGGTGGTCGATATCGGCGCCGGCTATGACATGACGTCATTCGATCCTGGATTGTTCGTCGTGTCGGCGCAGATGCGGCCGGGCGTGACGGCGGCGAATACGCAGATCGAAGTCGGCAAGGAGCTGGCGGCGCTGCGCGAAACCCCTGTCGCAGCGGAGGAATTGCAGAAGGCCAAGAATCTCGAACAGGCGCAGTTCGTCTTCGGCCAGGACTCGATCATGCGCGAAGCCGAGATGCTGGGCGTGTACCAGATGCTCGGTGACTACCACATGGTCGACAAATATCTCGAGGGAATCGACAAGGTGACAGCGGCCGACGTGCAGCGCGTGGCGAAGACTTATCTGATCGCCTCCAACATGACTGAAGGCGTGCTGGTGCCGACCGGCGTCCTGAATCACGGCAGCGGCGGCCTGAGCGGCGGAGAATTGCGATGAGCGGCGCGGCAACGCGGATGCAAATTGTTACGAGCGTCGCGGTGATCGCGGCGTTGGTGTCGGCAGCGACGCCTTCGCACGCGCTCGACATCAAGAAGATGACGCTCAGCAACGGTGCGACTCTGCTGGTCTCGGAACAGCATCAACTGCCGATGGTGACGATGACGATTGCGTTCGACGCGGGCACGCGTCGCGATCCCAAGGGCAAGGAAGGGCTGGCCGAGTTGACCGCACGATGCCTTTCGCAAGGCACCAGGGAACTCACCGCACAGGAGTTCAACCAGAAAGTCGATTTCATGGGCAGCTCGGTTGGCGTGTCGGCCGGCCGCGACTACGCAAACGCCGGGCTCACGTCGCTGAAAAAATACCAAGGCGACACGCTCAAGCTGCTTGCTGGAATTTTGACGGAGCCCGGCCTGCGCGACGCCGATATCGAGCGCAAACGCCGCGAGCAGGTGGCGGAAATCAAAGCGGCGGAGGAACAGCCGGGCTACACCGCGGACGTGGAATTCACCAAAGACCTGTTCGGCGACACGCCGTATGGGCACCCGGGCGAAGGTTCGCCGGAATCGGTTGCGAAGCTCACGAATGACGACGTGCGCGGCTTCTATCGTGACTACTACAAGCTCGGCAACGCGATAATCGCGGTGGCCGGCGACGTGACCGCGACCGAAGTTAAAGTATCACTTGAAAAAGAGCTGGCGGGTCTTGCGGGCTCGGTCGCAGCTCAAGCTGCACCGCCGCCGATCAACGTGGAGCCCGGCCTGCAGGCGAAACTGATCGATCGGAACGTCGCGCAAGCCAACATCATAATGGGCTCGGGCGGCGTCGCGCGCTCGAATCCTGATTTTTACCGGCTCAAGGTGATGAACTACATCCTCGGCGGCGGCGGATTTGCTTCGCGGCTGGTCAAGGTCGTGCGCAGCGAGCACGGGCTCGTCTACTCGATCAACAGCGGCTTCGAGTCGGGCAAGTACCAGGGCGCGTTCAGCATCGGCCTGCAAACCAAGAATCAGAGCTCGAACGAGGCAATCGATTTGATCCTGCAGCAGCTTCGCGAGATCCAGGAAAAACCGGTCAGCGACGCCGAACTGGACGGAGCGAAAAAGTTTCTAATCGGCAGCTTCCCGCTTGCGCTCGAGCGGCAGGGCGCGATCGCGTCGTTCATGATCCAGATCGAGTTTTACGGCCTGGGGCTCGACTACGCGGAGCAGTATCCGAAACTGATCGGCGCAGTCACGAGGGATGACGTGCTGGCGGTCGCGAAGAAATATCTGCATCCAGATTCGATGATCGTCGTCGCGGTCGCGAACCAGAGCGAGGCAAAGATCAAAACCTCGCAGTTGGAGAAGGCAGCCGACGCCCCAAGCGCGCAATAACGCCGGACTGATCTTCACGATCGGACACTCGACGCATCCGATCGAGCGCTTTCTCGAACTACTCGGTGAGCATCGCATCGCACTCGTCGCCGACGTGCGATCGTTCCCCAGTTCAAAACGATGGCCGCAGTTCAACCAGGCGGAACTCTCCGCGTCGCTCGAGCGCGGGGGCATCGAGTATCGATGGTTGAAGCAACTCGGCGGCCGGCGTCGTTCGAAGCGCGATGGCTCGCCGCACACCGCATGGCAGCATCCCGCGTTCCGATCTTACGCAGATTACACAGAGACTGCCGATTTCGAAGATGGCCTCACCGAACTCACGAGAGCCGCTGCAGGTGCGCGCACCGCGTACATGTGTTCGGAAGGATTATGGTGGCGATGCCATCGGCGAACCATCTCGGACAATCTGGTGGTTCGCGACTGGACGGTCGAGCACATCATGCCGACCGGGAAATTGTCGCCGCACATGCTCGCGCCGTTCGCGCGTTTCGTGGTCGCGGAAGGACGAATCGTTTACGACGGCGCCGTTACGAAAGATCCGGACTAAGCTGCGGCACGATGATTGAGCGCCTGGCGCAAGAACCCCGCAGTGTACGACGACTTGACGCCGGCGACTTCTTCGGGCGTGCCCTTTGCGACGACCTGCCCGCCGCGATCGCCGCCCTCGGGCCCGAGATCGATCAGGTAGTCCGCAGTCTTGATGACGTCGAGGTTGTGCTCGATCACGACAATCGTGTTGCCCGCATCGGCAAGGCGCCCGAGCACCAGGAGCAGCTTCTTGATGTCGTCGAAGTGCAGCCCGGTGGTCGGCTCGTCGAGGATATAGAACGTGCGGCCGGTCGCCCGCCGCGCCAGTTCCTTGGCAAGCTTGATGCGCTGCGCTTCGCCGCCGGACAGCGTCGTCGCGGACTGGCCGAGGTGAATGTAGTCGAGGCCGACGTCGCGCAGCGTTTCGAGCTTCTGCCGAATCGGCGGAACCGAGCCGAGAAATTCGACCGCGTCGAGCACGGTCATGTTGAGCACCTCAGCGATGTTCTTGCCCTTGTACTGAATCTCGAGCGTGTCGCGATTGTAGCGTTTGCCCGCACAAACTTCGCAGGTGACGTAAACGTCCGGCAGAAAGTGCATCTCGATGCGAATTATGCCGTCGCCCTCGCACGCCTCGCAGCGGCCACCCTTGACGTTGAACGAGAATCGTCCCGGTCCGTAACCGCGCATGCGCGCCTCCGGCAGTTGCGCAAACAGCTCGCGGATGTGCGTGAACAGGCCGGTGTAGGTCGCGGGATTCGAGCGCGGCGTGCGCCCGATCGGGCTTTGATCGACGTGAATGACCTTGTCGAGATGCTCGACGCCTTCGAGCGTCTTGTACCCACCGGCGCGCTCGCGGCTGTGATTCAGCTTCTGCGAGAGCGCACGATACATCGTGTCGAGCACCAGCGTCGATTTGCCGGAGCCCGAAACGCCGGTGATGCAGGTGAAGACGCCGAGCGGAATCGCGACGGTGAGATCGCGCAGATTGTTCTCGTGCGCGCCCTTGACGGTCAGCCATCGGCCGGAAAGGTGGCGGCGTCGCGACGGCACCGGAATCTCGACCTGGCCCGACAGATATTTGCCGGTGAGCGAGTTCTCGTCGCGCATCACATCGTCGGGCGTGCCCTGCGAAACGACGTAGCCGCCGTGAATGCCGGCGCCGGGACCCATGTCGATCAGATGATCGGCCTCGAGCATCGTCTCACGATCGTGCTCGACCACCAGCACGGTGTTGCCGAGTTCCCTGAGACGCTTGAGCGTCGCGAGCAGGCGCTGATTGTCGCGCTGATGAAGTCCGATCGACGGCTCGTCGAGAATGTAGAGCACGCCGACGAGGCTCGAGCCGATTTGGGTGGCAAGCCGGATGCGCTGGCCCTCGCCGCCCGACAAACTTCCCGACGGGCGATCTAGAGTCAGGTACTCGAGACCGACGTCGGCCAGAAACTTCAGCCGCTCGCGAATCTCCTTCAGGATGAGGCGTCCGATTTCGGCTTCCTGCGCGCTCAGCTTGGGCGCGGCGAAGAATGCGAGCGCCTGCTTGATCGACATCGCAGTCAATTCGGAAATCGACTTGCCGTTAAAGCGCACGAACAGGCTTTCCTTCTTGAGGCGCGCGCCGTCGCAGGTCGGACATGGGCGCATGTTCATGTACGCCTCGAGGAACTCGCGCACGCCCTCGGACTCGGTCTCCTTGTAGCGGCGATCGAGCCACTGCAGCACGCCCTCGAACGCTTTTGAGTACTCGGCGCGATGGTGCCCGCGCTGGTAGGCGAACTCGATCTCGTCGGCGCCCGAGCCGTTCATGACGGCCTTGCGCACCTTGGCGGGAATTTCCTTCCACGGCTGATCGAGGCTGAACTTGTAGTGTCGCGCGAGCGCGTCGAGCACGGGCTGCAGATAATTCATCGTGGCCCACGGCGCGATCACGCCATCGGCGATGCTCAAGTCCTCGTTCTGCACGACCAACTCGGGATCGAAATACATTATCGATCCAATTCCCGAGCAGTCCGTGCAGGCGCCGTGCGGACTGTTGAAGGAGAACATCCGCGGCGCGATCTCGGGATACGAGATTCCGCAATCGACGCACGCGAAGCGCTGGCTGAAATAAATTTCGCTCTCGTTCTTAGGCCCGTCCAGACGCTCGACCTTGAGCAAGTCCTGCCCGTATTTGAACGCGACTTCGAGCGAGTCCGACAGCCGCTTTTCGATTCCTTTGCGGATCGCCAGCCGATCGACCATCACCTCGATCGTGTGGCGCTGATTCTTGTTCAGCACCTGCTCCTCGCCCAGTTCATAGAGCTTGCCGTCGATCTTCACGCGCACGAATCCGGCGCGCTTCATCTCGGACAATTCCTTGCGATATTCGCCCTTGCGATCGCGGACGATCGGCGCGAGCACGTGAAGCCGCGCGCCGTCGGGCCACTTCATGATCTGATCGACGATCTGCTGCACGCTCTGCTGCGTGATTTCGCGGCCGCAGTTGTAGCAGAACGCATGGCCGACTCGCGCGAAGAGCAGCCGCAGATAGTCGTAGATTTCGGTGATCGTGCCTACGGTCGAGCGCGGATTGCGCGAGCTGGTCTTTTGCTCGATCGAGATTGCGGGCGACAAGCCTTCGATCGAATCGACGTCGGGCTTCTCCATCTGCTCGAGGAACTGGCGCGCATACGCCGACAACGATTCGACGTAGCGCCGCTGACCCTCGGCATAAATCGTGTCGAAGGCCAGGGAAGACTTGCCGGAGCCCGAAAGGCCGGTGATCACGACCAGGCGATCGCGCGGAATCTCAAGGTCGATGTTCTTGAGATTGTGCTCGCGCGCGCCCTTGATGACGATTCGATCGGCCATCGTTACTTACGCCGCCCGCCGCGCGAGCTTGTCGCGGCTCGTCGCGGCCCGCCACGCATATTCGACTGCGGCGATCATGCTGGACGGATTTGCAACTCCCTTCCCTGCGATATCGAACGCCGTGCCGTGATCCGGCGAGGTGCGCACGAACGGCAATCCGAGCGTGACGTTCACCGCCCGATCAAACTCCAGCGTCTTGAGCGCAATCAAGCCCTGATCGTGATACATCGCAACCGCTGCATCGAAATCAAACGAACCCGCCTTGCGGATGAATGCGGTGTCGGGCGCGACGGGACCGTACGCGTCGATGCCCTCGCGCTGCGCACGCCGAACCGCGGGCGCGATCACGCGGATTTCCTCGTCACCGAACATCCCGCCTTCACCCGCATGAGGATTCAAGCCGAGCACTGCGATTCGCGGCCGCGCAACGCCCAGCGCGCCGCGCAAGTGCGTCGTGAGCAGGCGAATCGTGTCGAAAATGTTGCGCCGCGTCAACGCAGACGCAACTTTTGCAAAGCCCATGTGCGCAGTCACCAGCGCGACCGTCAACTCGCCGCCCGCGAACATCATGCGCCACAGCCGGGTTCGCGCCATCCCTGCGAGCAGTTCCGAGTGCCCCGGAAAATGATGCCCCGCGCGATTCATCCAGTCCTTGCTGATCGGCGCGGTCACCAGAGCGTCAACCTCGCCGCGCATCGCCATCCGCGCGCCAGTTACGATGTAGTCATACGCGGCGCCGCCGCCTTCGACCGTGGGATGCGCCGGGCGGATTGCGCGCGCCGACAAGCTCGAGATGGAAAGTACGCCGATTCCTTTTGTAAGACGAATCTGCGGCTGACCACGTAGCCAGTCGCAGGGAGCAGGCACGTCGCGCAGGCGGGCTGCTGCGGCGCGCATCGCGGACAAATCGCCCACTACTACAATCGCGGGCGCCCCGCGGCGGCTTGCCAGCGCCGCCGCCGCCTTGAGAATCACCTCGGGCCCGATTCCCGCCGGATCTCCCATGCTGATCGCCAACAGCGGCCGCATTTTCGTTCTCGGACCTGTCATCATTTAGAACATGGTCTCGACGTAATGCTGCTTGACCAGATCGGATTCAACCCACTTTTCGAGTTGCGCGGCGGATTGCTGATCCGTCAGCTCAGCGCGAATCTGCGCCTTGACCTCGCTCAGCGGCACGACGCCCGGCACTTCGTGTTCTTCAAGCTTGACGAGATGAACACCGTGGCTGGTGCGCACCGTCGCCGAAATCTCGCCGGGCTTGAGCGGCTTTACCGCGGCCAGGATCTGGTCGTTGATGTCCCCCGGCGCGAACCATCCGAGTTCGCCGCCGTTGGACTTCGAGTCGTCGTCGGAATACAGCCGCGCGAGATCGCTGAAATCGTCCCCCTTGACGGCGCGCGCGCGAATCATCGCGGCTTTCTTCTGCGCAGCCGACACTTGCGCCGGCGTCGGTTTGGCCGGCAGTGCGATCAGAATCTGCGCGAGCTTGAGGCGCTCTTTCGTAATCGTGAAGTCTTCCTGATGGGCGTCGTAGTAGGCCTTGACGTCGGCATCAGGTACGGTGATTTTCGAGCGGACTTCCTGCTCGATCATCATGGCCTTTTCGAGATCCAGCCGCGCATGCTTGCGCAAATCATCGTAGCTGATCCCGCTCGCCTGCAGTTGCGCACGGAATTCCGCGTCGCTCATGTGCCTGTCCGTCCGCAACTGCGTGATGTACTTGTCGACCTGCGCCTCGTCGACCTTGTCCTCGTACTTCTTCACTTCCTGTTCGAGCAATTTCTCGCCGATCAACGCCTTCACGGCGGTCTTGGCGGTGTCTGAAGAAGCGAAGTCATCGGTCTCGATCGGCTGGCCGTGCTGCGCCGCGAAATCTTTGACCTCTCGCATCGTGATCGGATCGCCATCAACGCTGGCGACGACGCGATCCACCGCCGGCGCCCTGTCCGCCATTGCTTCGTCTGCGTTCTCGGGAGCAGCGAATGGCGCAGGCGGTGGGGCGGGCTCGTCCTTCTTCGTCGACGACGTTAGAAAGGAGGGTAACGAGAAGCCGCCGGGTGCGTCAGATGCCGGCACTATTCGCGCTTGGCGGGACGGATTGAGCGCACCAGGCGGTGGTGTCGGCAACGCGATCGGCGTCGCCGCGGCTACCGGCGAGACGGCAGCTGACGCCGAGGACGCAGCCGTAGGTGAAGCCTGAAATACCCGCGAGTACGGCGTCTGGGATTCTTCGGCGGATGGCGTCGTGCCGGCAGAGGCCATTGCATCTTTGATGAAAGCGTAAGACTCGGGCTTGAAAAAATCCACCGCGCAGCCCGAGAGCGAACCCGCCAAAACAATGCCCATCCACACCGCCACCGCCGCCAATGCGGCACATCGCAGGCCGGCGCGCCCGAGCATCCTTCTGTATTGCATCAGTCTAATTGACGGCCGACCCGAGTCTCGCGGCCGGCCAGTTTTCCAACTTTTCACAGCCCGCCAGTGCCTGCAAGACGCCGTCGAGTTGAGCGAACAATTGCTCGTAATCGCCGGGCTCGATTCGCGCGATCACCTGATACGACGGCGTCAGCCGCATCGTGCGCCGATTCTGATCCGCAAGCTTCAGCAGCGAGGCGGTGTCCACCGGCGCATCGGGATGGAACCTGATTTCGAGCTGCGAGCCCTTGAGAATCGCGCTCAGGATCATCATCTGCTTCATCTGCCGCCGGACATTCATCGCCGCGATCAGATTCTCGATCAGCGTCGGCACCGGGCCGAAACGGTCGCGCATCTCGTCGCGAATCTCATCGAGATCCTCTTCGCGCTGCGCCCGCGCGAGCCGCCGATAGAGCACCAGCCTCTCGTTCTCGTCCGAGACGTAGGCGTCGGGGATGTAAGCGGGCACCGCGATTCGGAGCTCGGGCTCGAAGTCGGGGCGATTCGGCCGGCCGCGGAGTTCGGCGATCGCCTCTTCCATCATCTCGGTATAAAGCTCGAACCCGACCGCCGCGATCTCTCCATGCTGTTCGTTGCCGAGCAGGTTGCCGGCGCCGCGATGCTCAAGGTCGGCCATCGCGAGCTTGAAGCCGCCGCCGCTCTCGGACTCGACCAGCTCGCGCAGCGCGTCGATTCGCCGCTTGGCGTCGCGTGTGATGATGTGCTCGCCGGGAATCAGCAGGTACGCGTATGCCCTTTGGCGCGAACGCCCGACGCGACCGCGCAATTGGTATAGCTGCGCGAGGCCGAAGTGATCGGCGCGATTAATGATCATGGTGTTCGCGTTGGGAATATCGAGGCCCGATTCGATGATCGCGCTGCAGACCAGCACGTTGACCCGCTTCTCGATAAAGTCGCGCATCACGTCCTCAAGCTGGCGCTCCTTCATCTGGCCGTGCGCGATCGCGGTCTTCGCTTCGGGCACCAGCGAGCGCAGATGACCGGCCATGTAGTCGATATTCTCCACGCGATTGTGCACGAAGAACACCTGACCGCCGCGGTTCAGCTCGCGCAGGATCGAATCGCGGATAGTGGCGTCGTCGAAATGCGCGACGAAGGTGCGAATCGCCTGGCGGTCCGGCGGCGGCGTCTGGATCACCGACAGATCGCGGATGCCGAGCATTGCCATGTGCAGCGTGCGCGGAATCGGCGTGGCCGTCATCGTCAACACGGGCACCAGTTTCTTCAGCTTCTTGATCTTCTCTTTGTCGACGACGCCGAAGCGATGCTCCTCGTCGATCACGAGCAAGCCCAGCCGCGGGAACTGCACGTCGCTCGAAAGCAGGCGATGCGTCCCAACGATGATATCGACCTTACCGCTCGCGGCCTCGGCGATTACTTCGCGATTTTCCTTGTGGCTGCGAAACCGCGAGACCATCTCGACCCGCACCGGATAGTCCTTGAAGCGCTCGCGGAACGTATTCCAATGCTGCTCGGCGAGGATCGTCGTCGGCACCAGCACCGCGACCTGCCGGCCGTCCATCACCGCGATGAACGCCGCGCGCAGTGCGACTTCAGTCTTGCCGAAGCCGGCGTCGCCGCAGATCAGCCGGTCCATCGGCTTGGCGCGCGTAAGATCGCGAATCACATCGTCGATCGCCGATTGCTGGTCGGGAGTCTCCTCGAACTCGAAGCGCGACGCGAACTCCTCGTAGTC
>JBOHWI010000141.1:0-9121 GCA_050736675.1 Binatus sp. (SeqCode) | reverse complement strand
GTTGAGGTACGGTCCGACCGCCGCCGGGAAAAGGTATCCTTCCGCGCCCGGCGCGAGACGCCCGAGCAGGGAAGGACCGAGCAGAATGCCCGCGAGAATCTCGCCGACGACCGTCGGTTGCTTGGCGCTGCGGAAGACAAAGCCCATCGCGCGCGCGGTCGCGATCACCACCACCAGCGCGAGCAGCACGTGCAGCAGGTCGCCCTCGTTCAGGCGCGACGCGGCCGAGCCGAAGAGATTGATGCCTGCATGCGCAGGCGCGCCGAGAGTATCGCCGTACGAACGAATCCACAGATACAGCAACACGAGGCCGCCGATCATCAGCCCGTAGGCGGCGACGGCGCGCGTGCCGGCGTTGGTAATTCGCGGCTGCCCTTCAGCCATTGGCGGATTCTACCAGAACGTCCGCGTTAGGCGCAGCGCGGGAGAAAATCGGTTCAATTTGAGACCGAGTCGAGGCTGAATCGCGAATGGTCGATTGGCTGGAAAGTAGCAATTTAAACTAGATGTAGTGGTCAGGTGAGATTGGGCCACCCGACGGTGGGTAGGGGGCGGTTCTGAAACTTGGTCAAAAAAAAGCAGGCTGGTGTCGCCTTTGGACGCCAGCCCGCCTCACCGAACTGGAGGAACGGGCTTCCTCCCTCGGCTTATCGTTTAATTTACTAAATTGTCGCGCGAGCGTCTATGAGCCGCTCCGCATCGTAAATGAGCGTTGGCCCTGTGTCCTGAATCATCGCCGCACCGTCAAATTTGCCAGTTTCGCGGAAGAAAAAATATCCTGACGACCGCGGTCAGAGGCGGTCGGCGGATGGTTTTCTTCTTCGCGCTGCGGGTTTTTTCGGTGCCGGCTTTGACTCGTGCGGCGGAGCGTCGCCGTTCGATGAAGTGGAAGCGGTTGCCGGCGTCGGCTCGCGCAACCGGCGAATCGCGGAGAGCGTTGCGATGATCTCCACCGCTTCCGACGGCGCTGCGCCACTTTTGCGCGCGTGATTCACGATGTCGCTCAGCGACAGGATGCCGACCGGCCGGCCGCGCGAATCGACGACGGGGAGGCGATGAATTTCATGCGTGCGCATGAGGCGATGCGCAGTCTCGAGGTCGTCGCCGCGCGCGCACGAAATCACGCGCGGCGACATCGCGCGTTCGAGCGGAATCGCCTCGAGCGGAACGCCTTGCGTGTATGCGGCCATGCAGATGTCGCGATCGGTGACGATGCCCGCGAGCCTGCCGTGCGCATCGACCACCGGCGCGCATCCGCAATCGTGGTCCCACATGATGCGCGCGGCGGCATTCAACGAGTCGTGAGTCTTACAGGCCCACACGTCGTGGGTCATCAAGTCGGCCACTTTCACTGGATTGCCCTCCACACAACATTTACCCGCGGATCATTTCCAGGTGGTGAACGGTTTGATCGACAGGTTGGAATTGAAATAGCGCGGATCGCCGCTTATCTCGCGGTCGATCCAGTCGGGAAGTTCAACCAGTTCCTGGGGATCCTTGAGTTCGATTTCCGCGACCGAGAGTCCGCGATTCGCACCGCCGTATTCGTCGACTTCCCAGGTATGGCCCTTGAACACGACTCGGTAGCGGGTCTTTTCGATTGGCGGATGCTCGCACAAGCTGCCGAGAATTTCGTTCGCATCAGCCATCGGAATCTCGTACTCGAATTCGTCGCGCGTGATGCCCGTGGTGGCGCCTTTGATTGTCACGTAGGCGCGATTCCCGTACGTGCGCACGCGGATTGAGGACTGCGTCGAGGCGCATAGATATCCCTGGCGAATCGACAGGCCGGAGCCAAGATCGCTCCATTTGCGGGAATGAACCAGGAATTTTCTTTCGATTTCCTTCGCCATGCCTTTCGTCCGCGAGCTTGCAGCAGCGCGGCTGCGGGGCGCCACACGATCCATCAGCTTGAGCTGACGAGTACAGTTTATGTTCGGGTGAGAGTTCAGGCCAAGCCTTGCGATATAGCGAATCGCGGGCGTCGCCCGATTCGAGTTCGATCTTGTTTCGGAGGTAGCGGCGGCGACCACTTGCCCGGTCATTCAGTTTGATATTGTGCAAGGCGGCGCCAATCCACGGGTTGGCGCCGTCGGCTGCGGGGGTCCGCCCTTCGTCCCGGCGTGGACGAATAGTCAGGCGGCGACCCGCCTTGGGCTTCTTAGTTTCCTAAGCCCCCGCCTCCTCTCTCATCCCCGCGCCTGGGGAGGACGACCCGGGATCGCCGCGGTTGGATCGGTTACGCGCGGAGCGGCCTGCGCGTACGACTTGCCTGCGCCCGACCGAGCGCATCTGCTTGGTGGGGAGATCGTTGACGCTCAGCAATCCGAGCCGTGCGCGCAATGACGTGGGCTCGATTCCCAGGACGTCGCATACGTATTCAAAAGAAAACGGGCTGTGAATCCCCGGTTCGGCGTGAAACCATCGTTCAACCTCGTCGAATTGCTCTTGGTCGCATCGCCGCGCCGAGTTCACCGTCTTCACGTAGCATCGCACCGCGTCTTCGAGGACCGCGAAAACCAACCGCGTCTCGCCGTCGAGCATCGAACGGCGCCGGGTAAGGTCGAAGAACTGAACGGGTACCAGAAAATCCGGTTCGAAACGGGCGCTAAGCCACGGATCGGGCCCCGCACATTCGTCGATTACCCGGTTCTGTTTGGAAGGTCCGTATTGAAGAACCTGTTCTGAAGCAGATGCAGACATGCTTATTGGACCCTCCTTGAGCCGAATTGAACTCCTGCTTGGCAGCATGGTCTGTGCCAACCCGGCTTCCGCCCACCAAATCGAGAAATCAGCGAGGAAATAATCGATTCCGCGAACGCCGGTGACGCATGATGCTGCTCAATTGTGCGGCATCACCCGGGGATTGTTAGCCATCGCCGGGGCCATATCGATCATTAAAAAAAGGCTCTCGCGTGTGCCTCGGAATCCGGTTAGACTGCCGCGGTCCGGGAGCGCGACTGCGGGCGAGGCAACCAATTTGAGGCAATTTCCGTATATGGAACTAGTGGACTCGAATGTCGTGCAGAAAGACTATTGTGTTCGCTCGATCTTCCAACTGTGGCGCGAGGCACGATCAATGCTGATATTAGAAACACGATCGATACAAACACGATCGATGTGCGCGGACGGTCGTTACCTATGAAAACTCGAACCAAAGCCCGACCGACGAAGACTCGCAAGAGGCAGAAAACCAAAATGGCAGCCGCGGTTAGCACCGGCGGACGACGGATCGATGCGCTCAAGCGCCTGCTCGCCAAAGAGCGCGCCGATACGCTCGCCCGGGTGAAGGAATTGATGCGCGAGCAGGCCCGCAACGGCGGGCAGCCGCCAGCCGACGAGATGGATGTGGCGCGATCTTTGTCCGAAGTCGAGACGCATGCAGCGCTGTTCGACCGCGCGCAAGAACGCCTGGGCGCGATCGACGCGGCAATCGCCAGGCTCGGCGCGGGAGTCTATGGAATATGCGCGCGATGCGGTGATGAAATCCCGCTGGCGCGGCTCCAGGTAATCCCGTTCGCGCAATTCTGCGTCGATTGTCAGAACGAAGCGAACACCGAAGCGCGCAGCGGTCAGAGTGGATTGACCAAGCCGTTCGGCGGGCGCTGGTCCGGGCCCGAAGAGCTGAGCAACCCGGACGACGCGGAAGAACACGTCGAGCCTGCACGCAACGCCGAGGACGACGTGCAAATGGACAGCGCGTTCGGCCCCGATGAGGACGAGCTCGAAGCGACGGGCGTCGAGAAGCGCCGCCGCGGCCGTCCGCCCAAAGCGAAGAAGCCGCCGCTGCAGAAGAAGGCGCGGTAATCCGTCGGCGCACCCGTTCTTTTCTCGCGTACCGTACCGCCCGTATGGGAGTGGCGCGGCTTTCGCCACTGGGCAGTCGCCAGGTCGTGCGCGGGAGGGGAGAGCTAGAAAACAGATCGGCTACCTTGGCGCGCGGCGGAAGACTAGAGTAACCGGTCGATGGCTCGAAGTGACTCGCCCAAATTGACCGAGCACGGCGCACTGAATCATGTGCCGCTGCATCGCAGCCGGCCGGTAAGGATAGCGCTCTACTACGCGCTTGGCGGACTCATCTGGGTCGCGGTCTCCGACCAGGTGCTGTCGCTGATGCCGGCGCATTCGTACACGCTCAACCGGCTGATGTTCGTGGGCGTGAACGCGCTGCTGCTGTACCTGGTGGCGGCTAGGTACATGAAGACGATTCGCATCTCGGTCGCCGCGCGGGAAGAAGCGCTGGTGCGCGCGCGCGGCTACTTCGAGTCGTCGGTCGAGGGCATTATTTCGGCCGACAGCGACGGGATGATCCGTCAGCTCAATCCGCGCGGGCAGGAGCTGTTCGGCTACCATGAAATGGAACTGGTCGGTCAGCCGATAGAAGTCCTGGTGCCGCAACGCTTCCGCTATCGGCACGAGGCGCATCGGAGCGCATTTTTCACGGCGCCGCGCTCCCGCGTGATGGGGCGTGGGATGGAGATCGCGGGGCGCCGCAAGGACGGCAGTGAGTTTCCCGTCGAGATCAGCCTCAACGTCGTACACACCCATCGCGGCAAGCTGGTAATCGCGTTCGTCACGGACATCACCGAGCGCCGGGCGATGGAGCGCGAGGCGCGCCGCAATGAAACGGTCGATGCGCTGGCGGCGGTGGCGGCGGGAATCGCGCACGAATTGAACAACCCGCTGGCGGTGATGGCGTCGCGAATCGAGTTGATGCTGGCAGCGGACCAGGACCTCAGCGTCCAGACGCGTGACGATCTGCTGGTGTTGCAAAAGAACATCGAACGCGCCAGCCGCATTTCGCACAACATGCTTTCGCTCGCGCGCCAGCGGCCGGGCGTGCGGCAAGCGGTGGACATGAACGTGGCGGTCGAAGACGCGATGCTGATAGTAGGCGCCGAGGCCAAGGGTAGCTTGCTCCGATACGAAACCATCCTCGATCGGTCGCTGCCGCCGGTGATGGCCGAGCCGACGGGCATCGAGCAAGTACTGATCAACTTTGTTCTGAACGCACGCGACGCGGGCGCGCGCCTGATACGAATTGAAACGGCGCCGGCGCCGGGGCGCGCCGGGCATCTGCGATTGTCAATCTCGGACGATGGCGCCGGAATCAAGAGCGACCTGCTGGGCAAGCTGTTTCAGCCGTTCTTTACCACCAAAACCAAGGGAACCGGCCTCGGCCTGTGGTTGAGCCAGCGGATCGTGCAGGATCACGGCGGCAGTATCGCGGTTGAATCAGCGCCAGGCAAAGGCACGACCTTTACGATAGTGCTGCCCACGATGGGCGAATCGTCATCGGGACGCGCGGAGCTTCCCGCGCGAGAGGAACGGCCGACGCCGCCGCGAATCGTCTCGAGGCGAAGCAATCGGTCGGGCCGTTAACGGGTTTCCACGCCGTTGGCTGCGCAAGCGAGAATTCTGATCGTCGATGACGAACGCGACCTGGTCGATGCGTACGTGCGGCTGCTCGAGCGCGCGGGCCATCGATGCTTCGCTGCCTTCGACGCGAATGAAGCAATCCAGATAATCGACGCCGAATCGCCCGACCTGGTGATCACGGACTTGAGCCTGCCCGACACGAGCGGCATCGAGATTGTCCGCCACGCGCGCACGATATCAAAGACGATGCCGGTCATCGTAATGTCGGGACACAACACCCCCGAGCTGAACGAAGCCGCCCACGCCGCCGGCGCGAACATGACCCTCCTGAAACCGGTTTCAATAGCCGAGCTGCGGCGCGTGATCGTCGAAGCCCTGGCCAAGTGACCTTGCTTTGCGATTGTTCCCTTTCCATTGTGGGAAGCGGGACAATCGCACGCACGGTAGTTACAGCGTGCGCTTGAACGACACGCTTGCCAGCACCAGCATCAGGACCATGAAGACCAGCAGGAACGCCATGTCACCGCTGACGGCGTTGAAGTCGGCGCCCTTGAAGAGGATCTGCTTGATCGCGCTCACCGAATGAGTCTCGGGATTGTAGTGCGCGAAGGCTCGCAGCCACGGCGGGAAACTCTCGACCGGGTAGATCGCGCCGCTCGGGAAAAACAGGATCACGTTGAGAAATCCGGAGAACGTGCCGACCAGGCGCGGATGGCCCGCGCGACCGAGCATCGAGAACGTCATCGCGAGCAATCCGGTAGCGCTGATGATGATTATCGCGATCAGCATCGCCAGCGCCGAAACTCCGCCCAGCAGTCGTCCGCGCGTGATCAGCAGACCCAAAAACAAGACCAGTATGCCGCCGATGCTGGTTATTGTTACGCCGCTGGCCAGAATGCCGCCGGCAATGTCCCATCGCGACAGCGGAGTCACCAGGTAGCATTCCGTGACGCCCATGAATTTATCCATCACCCAGTTGAAAACTCCGGACATCAGCGAGCCCATGAAGAGCGCCATCACGATGACGCCGGGGATGAGCGAGCGATCGTAATCGACGTAGGGGAACAGCCAGCTCGGGCGCAGTGAGATCTCGTTGAGTTTGGGTTCGCGCGCGCTGACGAATCCGATCTTGATGGTCGCGGCGGCCTGGTCGAGGACGCCTTCGAGCGTTTCGGAGCTGATGCTGTCGACGTTGTCGGTGAACAGCCCGATTTGCGCGATGCGGCCTTCGGCGACGTCGTGGCTGAAGTCGGGCGGGATGACGACGACGCCCTTGTAGAGTCCGTCGCGCACCTCCTTGACCGCGCTGCCGGGGTCGGCCTCGAAAGTTACGTCGACCGTCTTGGGCCCGGCCTGTAGCGCGAGCAACTGTTCGACCATGCGGCGCGCGTAGACTCCGGTGTCCTGCTGGACGACGACGATCGGCAGGTGCTTGAGCTGGCCCTGGAAGGAATTGCCGATGATCACGAGATAAACGATCGGCATCAGAATGACGGACATCAGCGTGATTGGATTGCGCGACAACTTTTTGAGATCGCGTCGCATGATGGCGAGGAACTTGAGCCCGAACATCGGCGGCCTCCTCAGCGCTGCTGCGGCATCCCGGCCCCCACGAACAGGCTGACCTTCTTGGCCGGCTCGTCGCGGAGAGTGCGCCCGGTGAAGTGGATGAAGACGTCTTCGAGCGAGAGCTTCTGCACGGTGATCGAGGTTACGCGGTCGCCCGCTTGATCGACGGCCTCGAGAACTTTCGGAATCGCATGCGCGCCGTCGTTCGACGAAAGCTGCAAGCGGTTGCCGCCGTCGAGATTGACCTCGCGCAGATAGGGCATCGGCTTGAGCATCGCCGCGATCGCCTGAGGATTTTTCTCGACCACCAGGTCGATGCGGTCCGCCCCCGGCACCATCGACTTGAGCCCGACCGGGGTGTCGAGCGCGATAATCTTGCCGCCGTCGACGATCGCGATCCGATCGCACAGCGACTCGGCTTCGTCCATGTAGTGCGTCGTCAACGAGATGGTAATCTCGCTTTCCTTGCGCAGCGTCTCGAGCAGGTCCCACACCGCGCGGCGGCTTTGCGGGTCGAGCCCGATGGTCGGCTCGTCGAGGAACAGTACATCGGGCGAGTGAATCAGGCCGCGCGCGATTTCCAGGCGCCGGCGCATCCCGCCCGAGTAGGTCGCGACGAGATCGTTCGCGCGCTCGGTCAAGCCGACCATGTGGAGCAGGCGATGGCCGCGTTCGCGGCGCTCGCGGCGCGACAGGCCGAAGAACTCGCCGTAGATGTCGACGTTCTCCCATCCGGTGAGATCGAGATCGGACGTGAGCGCCTGCGGAATGACGCCGATGTTCTCGCGCACCTGGCGCGGATGGCGCGCGACGTCGAAACCGGCGACGAACGCGCGGCCGTCGCTCGGCGCGATCAGCGTGGTGAGCATCCGCACTACGGTGGTCTTGCCGGCGCCGTTGGGTCCGAGCAGTCCGAAGACCTCGCCGCGGCGGACTTCGAAGTTGACCTTGTCGACCGCGGTGAAAGTGCCGAAGCGCTTAGTCAGATCTTTGGTTTGAATTGCTGGTGAGTCGGGTTCCATCATTGCGCGGAAAAGTGACTTCCGCGGTCATCCCGGGTTTGAGTTCGCCTTCGGCCTGCAGCACCTGGACCTTGACGTAAAAGGTGCGGATATCCTGGCGGCCGCGGCGCACGTCGCGCTCGGTCGCGAACTCGCCTTCCTGGCCTATCGCCATGACGCGGCCGGTGAAAACTTGCGGCGGGTTGGTCGGCAGTTCGACCTGCGCCGACTTGCCGATGTAGAGCGACCCCAGGTCGGTCTCCTCGACGTCGACGCGCGCCCAGATGGTCGAGAGATCATCGACGGTCAGAATCGGCACGCCCGGCGTGACCCATTCGCCGACTTGCAGCGCCTTGCTGACGATGACGCCATCGACCGGCGATTTTATCTCGGTGTCCGCGATTTGATCGGCGTAGAGCTTAACGTTGGCCTGCGCGCTGAGGAGGTTGGCTTCGTCCTGCTGGACGGCGGTCACGGCGTCATCGAGGGTCTTGGTTGCAATCACGTTTGCTTTGGTCAGGGTTTTGTCGCGGGCGAGGTCGCGCCGCGCCTGCGCCAGGTCGGCCTCGGCATGAGCGAGATCGGCTTTCGATTTGGCAAGCTGATTTCTGAGATCGATATCCTCGATCAGGCAGACCAGCTGTCCTTTCTTGACGTGATCGCCCTCGAGCAGATCGAGTTGCTTGATACGGCCGGCGATGCGGCTGGTGATGTTGACTTCGGGCGCTTCGATCATGCCGACGACCTTGATGGTCGAACGATTCTCGGGCGGCCATAGGTAGGCGCTGCCGAAAAAATAGAATCCGAGGAGGACACCGGCCAGGACCGCCAGCCGAATGGTCGAGCGAACGAGAGTTCGGATCATTGCGGATGCACCGGTCTGAAAGGCTGCGATGGATCCGCGCCGAGCGATCGAAGCATCAAGTCGCCGAGCTCGCGGCTGAGCTCGGCGACCGGACGGCCGGAGCCGTAGTACAACAGCAGCGAGCGAATTGCGCCCTGGATAGCGAAGGTCGCGAGGCGCGGATCGACCTGCACGAACACACGGGCGCGGATGCCTTCTTCGATCAGCGACGCGAAGAAATTGAGAGCGCGCTCGCGCGAGCCGTCGATAATCCGGCTGCGCGCCTCGGACAGCCGCGGCTCCTCGGTCGCGAAGAACTGCAGAAAAT
>JBOHWI010000140.1:0-5303 GCA_050736675.1 Binatus sp. (SeqCode) | reverse complement strand
GTTCCACAGCCCTTCCGCGCGCTCGGGCACGCCGCTTAGCGGCCGGTAGTCGGGCGTATGCTCGACGAGAGCGCGGCCCCATACGCGAGTCGCAAGATGGGGAAAATCAATCGTGCGGCCCTCGGGTTCGAGGATGAGATGTAGATTTCCCGGGAGCGTCGCGGGCGCGAGGCCGGCGTAAATCGAGCGCTCGTCGTGCGCGTCATGGTTGCCTGGGATCATCACCACCGGCATCCGCGCCCGCGCGATCGTTCCCAGCGCGAACGCGAGGCCTTCTTCGGTGACGCGCGCCGAATCGAACAAGTCGCCGACAATCAGCAGCATATCGGCGTCTCGGTCGTTGGCGATATCGACGACGCGGCCGAATGCGCGGCGCACTTTGTCGCGCAACTGCACGCCGCGCTCGCCGGAGCCGAAGGTGTCGGTCTCGAGATGGACGTCGGAAGTATGGACGAGCTTGAGCGGGCGACGGGGCGGCTTAACTGGCAAAATTACGTCCTTCGATGTGCCAAGGGGGCTTTCCCGTGGTGTCTGGTTTGGTCGGGAGCCGCGTCGTTTAGGTCAACCGTCATTAGTCGAGATATTTCCAGGTGTCCGCGCCGTCGAGATGGCGCACCCGGACTTGGGACAGAATCTCCGGCGCCATCAGGCGCGCATTCACACCCATGCGGTCGCGCTGGTCGGTCGGCGACCAATGAGTCACGCATCCGCAAACCTTGCAGCGGTGGAAGGCAGTGTGCTTCGCGCCTCGCAAATACGTATCGGTCAGTCCGCTCGGAACAATCACATCTTTGAGCGAGTAGTAGGCCCAGAGCACGCCGTAGCGCCGGCAGATGGAGCAGTTGCAATCGAGCACTTCGTCCGGAGCGCGAGCAATCGCAAGGCGGACTGCTCCGCAAACACACGATGACTCAATCATTTGTTGTTCCTTCCTGAAATCGTCTCAGTTCCGGTCAACGATAACATGCTGTAGAGTCAGATTTACTAGAGTTCGAGCGCGTATTCCATCGCGCAGGGAGTTCTCGAAGTGATCGTCGTAATGAAAGCGCACGCCACCGAAGCCGAGATCCAGGCCGTTGCCAAGATGGTCGAGGAACTCGATTACAACGCGCACATCATCCGCGGCATCGAGCGCACCGTGGTCGCGTGCGTCGGCGACGAGCGCGGCGAGCAGCATCAACTGACGCATCTGGAATCGGTTGCCGGGGTCGAGCGCGTCATGCCTGTCGTGCGGTCGTTCAAGCTGGCGTCGCGCGAGGTGCGGCCCGAGGGCTCGCGGATCAAAGTCGGCAGCATGGAGATCGGCGGCAAGCGAATCGCGGTGATCGCGGGACCGTGCGCGGTCGAGAGCGAGGCGCAGGTCGAGGCCGCCGCCGACGCGGTCAAAGCGGCGGGCGCTCATGCGATCCGCGGCGGAGCGTTCAAGCCGCGCACGTCGCCGTATTCGTTCCAGGGGATGGAAGACGAGGGGCTGGTGTTGCTCGAGCACGCGGGCCGGCGAGTGGGCCTGCCAGTCGTCACTGAAATAATGGATCCGCACGATATCGATCTGGTCGCCGAGCACTCGGACATGCTGCAGGTCGGTGCGCGCAATGCGCAGAATTTCTCGCTGCTGCGCCGCCTCGGCAGAATCAAGAAGCCGGTCCTGCTCAAGCGCGGCATGTCGATGAAGCTCGAAGAGTTCATGATGGCGGCGGAGTACATTCTGTCGGAGGGCAACCCCAACGTCGTGCTGTGCGAGCGCGGGATTCGCACCTTCGAGACGGCGACGCGCAACACGCTCGACCTCAACGCGGTGCCGCTGCTGAAGGAATGGACGCATCTGCCGGTGATTGTCGATCCGAGTCACGGCACCGGCATCTACAAGATGGTGGCACCGATGGCTCTGGCGGCGATCGCGGCGGGCGCCGACGGATTGCTGATCGAGGTGCATCCGAAGCCCGAGACCGCGCTGTCGGACGGCCCGCAGCAGTTGAAGCCGTCGCGCTTCGCCGACCTAATGAAGACGCTGAAGCCGCTGGCGGAGGCGGTCGGAAGAACGCTGTAGAGTTCCTTCGCTTTGGTTGCGCTCGATCTGCATCGGCGACAATTGAGATCGCTCGAGGTCTGAAGTAACTTTCCTCAAAAAGAAGGAGAATCATCATGGCAGGAAAAGCAGTGAAGCCAATTCCGGACGGGTACCATACCGTCACTCCGTTCCTGACAGTGAAGGGCGTTGCGAAGCTTATCGACTTCCTGAAGGCGGCGCTCGGCGCCGAGGAGATCATGCGGATGCCCGGCCCCGACGGCACCGTGATGCATGCCGAAGTGAGTATCGGGAATTCGCGATTGATGCTCGGCGAATCGATGCAGACCAACCCGCCCACTTCGAGTTCCTTCTACCTGTACGTCAGTGACGTGGACTCGATGTACAAGCGGGCAGTTGGCGCGGGGGCCAGTTCGGTGAGCGCGCCCGCCGACCAGTTCTGGGGCGATCGCATGGCCACTGTCAAGGACTCGTTTGGAAATGGCTGGTCGCTGGCGACTCATAAGGAAGATCCGACTCCCGAGGAGATGCAGAAGCGGATGGCGGCGGCGATGAGATAGATTGAGAGAGCGGCGCGAGGGATCCTGCGTGGGGTCCCTCGCGCATTTTGGTGCTCGATGCACGGAACCTAACCCCTAACCCCTTCCCGTGCGGGAAGGGGAACCGGACGTGGAGAGAAGAAGAACCGGACGCGCGGGTAGGGGGACCGGACGGAGACCGGGACGCGCGGGTAGCGGGTGAAAAACGTCCGGACGTGGGCACGTCACAGCGGTTTGTTCCAGAACTCCATCTTGATGCGGTCGGGGCCGACTACGACCTGATCGAAGCCGACTTTGCGGTAGAGGCCGCGCGCGACGCGATTGTCCTCGCGCACTTCGAGCGTGATGCGGCAGCAATTCAGCTCGCGCGCCTTGGCTTCGATTCGTTCGAGCAGCATCGCGCCGATTCCCGTGCCGCGCACCGATGAATCGACGAAGATATCGTGGATGTTGAGCAACGGGCGCGTGTTGAAGGTCGAAAATCCCATGAAGCAGATCGAAAAGCCGACCGGCTTGTCGTCGCGATAGGCGAGGAATACATAGCACGCCGGATGCGCGCGCAGGCCGGGCACCAGGTCGCGCTTGACCTGCTCCGAGGGCGGTTCGCCGCCTTCCATTGGATCGCGCATGTAGAAGTCGAGCATCGCGACGAGCGCATGTTGATGCTCGGCGCGCGTCAGGTCGGCGTCGATGATCGTCACGTTGCCAGCGCGCTTGGCCGTCATGAGATTTTCTTGTCGTCCTTGTAGATCTCTTCCCAGTTCTTGAAACCGTTGGGGTCCCATCGCTTCCACACGCCCTCGCGCATGCCGTCCTTGTACATGCCGATCGCGGAGATTTTGCCGTTGACGTACCAGCCGGTGTGTTCGCCGTCCTGTACGCCGTCCTTGTAGTGATCGATCGACGCCTTCTGGCCATTGTCGTACCACTGGGTCCATTCGCCGCTCTGTTTGCCGTCGTGATATTCGCCCTGGAGCATCTTCGAGCCGTCGTCGCGATAGACGACGAACGGTCCCTCTTTGACCTCCTGGCCGTTGACGGTCTTGACGCACGAGATTTCAGAGCCGTTGGGCGGGCCTTCGCCAAGCTGCTTGGTTCCAGGCGAGCAGGTCGGCGCGGTTTTGCAGGCGGCAAGGGCAGTCGCGAGGACAAATACTGCGACTTTGGCTTTGGTCGAACATCCAGAACGGGGCGACTTATACCACCGGTTGTGGTTTGGTGAGAGGGGTACCACTAAGGGTCGTTTCGTTCCGTCAAATTTTTGTTTTCGGCTGCGAAGAGGGTTCATCGGAAGGCGGAGGACAAAGGCGGGGGTTCGACGAGCGATGGCCATATGAGATCAATATCATGTCTGCGGCGAGATGGTCAGGCTGAAAAGTTCAGCCCCTGAACTTTTGTGGCACCGTGTCGAAGAATCAGACTGCGGCGAATTCATCGCCGATCAGAAATGCGGCAGACAACGCGCGGCGCTTATGGCGCTTTGCAATCGCCGCCTGTACCGGTCACCTTGGCTTTGCCGTGCTTGGTCCCGCTGACATCGCATTTCGCTTTGTCGGTGCCTGTGTTTGAGCCAAGCGCGGCCGCGTCGTTGGTCGCCTTCGCGGTCTCGGTGCAGTTCGGTTGAGCGGGGTCTGCGCAAAACGCTTCGGCCGCGCCGTCTTTCACGGCAACGGCTTTGACCGTGCTCCCGTCGCCAAAGAACACTTCAGCCTTGGCGGCGCCGGCGGTGTCGGCGATCGCGGTCGCTGTGGAATTGTCAGGATCGGCGTCGGCCTCCGCGTCGCCGTCTCTGCTGGCAACGGCTTTGCAAATTGCGTCCTCTCCGGCTGCTTCACAGTCCGCATCGCCGTCGGTGACGCCGACCGCGATCGCGTTTCCGAAGGTCGCACTAACTGTCGCAGTCCCAGCCGATTTGGCGGTCGCTTCCGCAAAGCCGCCCAGTTCCGCAGTTGCAGACGCAGACGAGTTGTGGCCCGAGGCCTTGGCAACAGCGTCGCCCCCGTCGAAACCGGATGCGCTCGCAACTCCGCCGTTACTTGCCCGAGCTTTGGCCGTGCTGCCAATGCCATCGACGTCGGTAGCGCATACACTGCCGTCGCTCGCCGATTTGGTATCCGGCAGTCCGTCGCTTGAGTCGCAAGATACGCTGGCTGAGAGCGCAACACGCGGTGCGAGCGCAATCAACAACACAAATGCGGCGAGGATGACCTCGAGACGGCGCGTTGATATCATTATCACTCTCCCTCCCCTCCCAAAACGCAGCTCGGATTGGCGATGCAATAATATCTGAGCGGGGTAAATGCAAGCGTCGCGTGATTAGGTATGTCCAATGGCGGAATCGCGGCGCGACAGACAATTGCGCCGCGAATGGTCCCCCACCCTAACCCTCCCCCGGCTCATCGGGGGAGGGCATAGGAATTCAGAATCGGAATTAGGCGAGTCTTAGTTCGAGCCGGTCGAGCCTAGGAGGTTGCCGCCGAGGGTTGCGTTGCCGACTGAGACGTCGCCGATCACGTTGATCAGGGCGGGCTTGCCGGATTTGAACGCGCGCTCCAGCGCCGGCTTGATCTGATCGACCGTCTCGACCTGCTCGCCGTGACATCCCATCTCGGCGAAGATTTTGTCGTAGCGGATGTTCGGCAGCATGTTGAACGGATCTGTGCGGCCCTTCAGACCCGGCATCTGATCGAAGTTCGGGCCCCACGAACTGTTGTTCCACAGCACCGTGATGACCGGCA
>JBOHWI010000139.1:0-5520 GCA_050736675.1 Binatus sp. (SeqCode) | reverse complement strand
CGGCTACTCGGTCGCAGTGGTAGTCGAGCCGCTCGAGCATGGCGACTTCCGCCGTGTCACCGTCGTCGGCAATCTCGCCGGTCTCGAGGTCGGCTCGACCATCCGCGCGCAAGGCGGCTTCGAGCAGCATCAGCGCTTCGGCGAACAGTTTCACGTGGTCGATTACGAAACGCTGCGGCCCGCCGGCGCGGTCGCGATCGAACGCTACCTCGCCTCGGAAATAAAAGGCATCGGCCCGCGGCTTGCGCGCCGAATCGCTGAGCACTTTGGCGACACACTCGGCGAAGTGCTCGACAACGCGCCCGAGCGGATGCGCGAAGTTCCCGGCATCGGCGCCGCCGTCGCGCGCACAATCGCGGCCGCATGGCGCGACGCGTCGGGCCTCCGCGAGCTCACAGTATTTCTGCGCGGCCACGGGCTGGCCGCCTCGCACGCGCGGCGCATCCACAAATTCTACGGCAAGGACGCGCTCGAGGTCGTGCGGCGCGACCCGTACGTGCTCGCGCGTACGATTCACGGCATCGGCTTTCGCACCGCCGACGCTATCGCCGAGAAACTCGGCATCCCGCGCAACTCAATCCAGCGCGCGCGCGCCGCCGTGCTCTACATCCTCGAACGGATGTCCGACGAGGGCCACGTCTATTCGCCGTTCGAGTATCTCGAAGGCCAGTTCCGGGCCGCGCTCGAGATGGAGCCCGACCTCGCACACGACGCCGTCAACGAGCTCGCCGCTGGCGGCGAAGTGATTGCGGAAGAAGCCGACGATCACATCGCCATCTATCTCGCACGCCTGCACGAGGCCGAAGTGAACGTCGCCACGCGAATCGCGGAATTGAACGCGGGCCGCGCGATGAACAAGGATCTGATCGATCGGGCGGTCGCGGCCGCAATCAAGTCGTCCGAGCTCGAGCTCTCAGCCGAACAAAAGAGCGCGCTCCGATGCGCCCTGGCGAGCCGCGTCACGGTCATCACCGGCGGCCCCGGCACCGGCAAGACGACCTTGCTCCGCTCGCTGCTGGTCGCGCTTGCCGACGTCGGTCTGAAGCCTACTCTCGCCGCGCCGACCGGACGCGCGGCGCGACGGCTCCAGGAGGCCTCGGGCCGCGACGCGAAAACGATTCATCGGCTGCTCGAATACGCGCCCGAGAGCGGCGGCTTTCTCCGCAACAAGAATTTTCCGCTCCGCACCAACTATCTGATCATCGACGAAGCCTCGATGATGGACGTCGAGCTCGCCTCCAGCCTGCTGTCCGCGCTGATGCCGAACTGCTCGCTGTTGCTGGTCGGCGACAAGGATCAACTTCCGTCGGTCGGCCCGGGCAGCGTGCTCAAGGACGTGATCGCATCCGACTTCGTGCCGGTGGTGCAGTTGCAGGAAGTCTACCGGCAGGCGCGCCGCAGCCTGATCGTCGCCAACGCGCATCGCTTGAATCGGGGAGAGTTCCCGCAAATCGCCAACGATGCCGAAGGCGACTTCTTTTTCTTCGAGCGCAACGCCGCCGAGGACGTGGTCGCGACCATCAAGCAGCTCGTACAGCAGCGCCTGATCGGGCGCTTCGGAATCAACGACCCGCGCGAAATCCAGGTGCTGACGCCGATGAATCGCGGCCCGCTCGGCACGCACATTCTAAATCGCGAGTTGCAAAGCCTGCTGAATCCCGTCGGACGCGAGCAGCGTTCGGGCGATCGCACTTTCCGCGAAGGCGATCGCGTGATCCAGTTGCGCAACAATTACGACAAGGGCGTCTTCAACGGGTCGATTGGCAGGATCGCCGCCATCAATACTGAAAAAGCGCGCGTCAGCGTCGCCTTCGAGGAGACGCACGCCGAGTACGACCTGTCGGAGCTCGACGAGCTCGCGCTCGCCTACGCGATCTCGGTGCACAAGAGCCAGGGCAGCCAGTACCCGGCGATCGTGATGCCGATACATTCGAGTCACTACCTGATGCTGCGCCGCAATCTGCTCTACACGGCGATCACACGCGCCGAGCGGGTATGCGTGCTGGTCGGCACCAGGAGCGCGTTGCAGCAGGCGGTGCGCAATCAGGACGAGCGCCGGCGCTTTTCGCGCCTCGCCGCGAGATTGCACGTCGACTGATCGATCAGTGATGTCCCGCCAGAGCCCAAAACAGGAAGATCGCGAACCCGATAGCGACCAACGCGATGAGCGGCGGTATCAGGCCCGCGGCCAGCGCGCGCCACGCCGAGAATCGATGCACCTCGCCGATGGTTTTCAGCAGGATCACGAAACCCCAGAGTCCGAGCACCAGCTCAATCGCTATGAACTTGTAAAAGGCGGGATCGATCTGCGGCAACGTCCCTTTCGTCGCTTGAGGGATCGGCACGCCCAACAGGATCGCCATCAGCAAGACAATCTCGCCGGCGATCCCCGGCACCGAAGACCATGCAATCGCGGCCCGCACTTCGACGGTGCTCCCGACGCCGCCGAGCAGGCCCCCCGACCATTTCCAAACGGCGCCGCCAATGTACAGAGAGACAATTCCGAGGGCTGCCGCGAGTACGACGTAGATGACGACCCACAGCGGCCACAAGACCGAGAGGTTGGCGTTGTTGCTCATCGCCTTGGACCACTCACTCTCCAGGATGCTGATGGCTGGGCCGATGGCGGCGAGCGCGAACACGTTGCGCGTCGGGTCGGTATCGACGATGCGCCGGATCGTCGCGCGCGGTTCAGTCCAGATCGTAAAGAAAGGTGTGATCGAGTCGCTAGCCCCGTTCGCCATCGAAGCCCCCATCCCGCTGCGAATTCCGCCACGCTAGCATCTTGCTATATCGCGCAACAGCAGGACGCCTAGGTGCTCGCGTGCGATTGACTCAAATTCGCGATGCGAATTACCATCGCATCGATGAAACGGCTCAACTCGATCCTTCTCGCCGCATTGCTTGCGGGATGCGTGCAGGCTGCCGGATGCGTTTTCATTCAATCGAGCACGATTTCGGAGCGCGCGGGCGCCGGCAATCCGATCAGCGCGAACGCAAGCGATCTCGGATTCCTTCATCTGATCGCGCCGCAGGGACTCACGCAGACCGCGCTTTCGAACCTGCTGAGCAACTGCGCTACCGGCAAAGTCTCGGGCGTGACCACCGAGCTCACCGTGCGCGACTTCTTCATCGTGCAGTCGTACAACGTGTCGGTGAGCGGCACCTGCAGCTAGGCCGCTACCGAATCCTGGCGGCCTTGGCCGCTTTTTCACTAGGTGGACGACTGCGCTTGCCGCGAACCGGTCGCAGCGAGCGAAGAAAACTCAGCACGGCCTCAGCTTCCGATCGGACGGCGTCGGGATCGTGTCCGCTACGCTCCAGTGCCGTGTCGACGTCCGCGATCGTCCTGGCCCAATCGTTCTTGTACTTGCGATTCAGTTCCTTCCACGCAACTCCCGCCAGCGCGTCGGTCACGTTCGCCGGTGGCCGGTAAAATCCGCGCGCGATCAGCACGGCGATCGCCGGATAGCCGACGTACCCCTGCCAGTACGACGCGTTGTCGTTCGACGCGATCTCGCGCCCGTCCGCCGACGTCTCGACCTCGTACTTCTTCGATCCGTCCGAGGAAGTCACCGTCGCCCGCCGCTCGTCCTCAATTCGCACGCGCCCGTCGCCAATCGCTCCAAGCGCCTCGTATGCTTTTACGAGCGGCGGCATTTTCCATTGCGTCGCTGGCATAGCAATCTCTATTCGATCATATTCGACTTCACGTCAATCAATCTGGAGACCGTCGCGATGGCAAATCCACCAATCGGCAAACTCGACCACATCGGAATCGCGGTTAAGAGCGTCGCCGAGGCGCGCAAATTTTTCGAGGCCGTTCTCGGCGCCACGTTTGTATTTGAGGCTGCCAATGAAGCGGTCGGCTTCAAGCTCGCCGCGTTCGATCTCAACGGGCTGTCAATCGAGCTCCTGGAGCCACTCGGCGCGAATTCGTTCCTGCACAAATTTCTCGAAAAGCGCGGCGAAGGAATGCATCATCTGACGTTCAACGTCCCCGACTGCAAACAAAGGACTGCCGACCTGAAAGAGCAGAGGGTCAGAATCGTCGATGAGCACGAATGGTCGCCGACCAGCTTCGAGTCCTTCATCTCGCCGCGCTCATCCCACGGCGTCCTGATCCAACTAGGCTCCGGCTACCCAACTCTGAACAGCGACCCCGCCTGGCACCCGAAGAAAAGCTAGGTGGGCAACGCGAGCGAAGCGGAAGGATCTCGGACAGCTTCGCGCCACGCGAAGCCGGTTCCGGTCTTCGAGTCGTCCGCCCCGGGCGGGCCACCGTGTGTGACTTAACATGACGCCCTCCATCTGACACGATTGCTGCACGCACCCACGATGAAAGAGCTGATCGTCTCCATCCTTCGCGACGCAATCGAGCAGGCCCGCGCCGCCGGTCAGTTGACGGCCGAAATTCCGACGATCGGGATCGAAGCGCCGCGCGATTCCGCCCACGGCGACGTCGCTTCGAACATCGCCCTGACTCTCGCCAAACCCGAGCGCAAAGCACCGCGCGCGATCGCCGAAATTATAAAGTCACATGTCACGTTGCCAAATGAAGTGAGCGAAGTCTCGGTCGCCGGTCCGGGCTTCATCAATTTCAAAATGTCGCCGTCATACTGGCACTCCGAAATGCGCCGCGCAGCGAGCGCCGGAGCTGGGTTTTGGAATCCTCACGCATGGGATCTGGGTCCCGGGGCTGGAAAGAAAGTCCAGGTCGAGTTTCTCTCCGCCAATCCCACCGGGCCTGTTACCGTCGGCCACGGCCGCAACGCCGTGCTCGGCGACACCATCGCGCGCCTGTACGAGGCGGCAGGCTTCGACGTGACCCGCGAGTATTATTTCAACGACGGCGGCCGCCAGATGAAGCTGCTCGGCGAGTCTGTCCGCGCGCGATACCTGCAGGCGCACGGCATCGACGCGCCGATGCCCGTGGACGGCTACCAGGGCGAGTACATCGTCGATATCGCGCGCGCTCTGAAAGGGGAGCGGGGCGATTCGCTTATTTCAGTGACGGACCTCGAGGTCTTTCGCTCGGTGGCTGTCAAAGCCATCTTCGCCGACATCACTCAGACCTGCACCCGGCTCGGAATCCGCTTCGACGTTTTCACCAACGAGCTCGATCTCTTCAACAACGGCTCGGTCGATAATGTCCTCAATGCCCTCAGCGATCACGGCCTCACCTTCGAGCAGGACGGCGCCATATGGCTGCGCGGCGAGCCGCTCGGCCTTCCGAAAGACGCCGTGCTGGTGCGCTCGGGCCCTGACAAGGAGCCGACTTATCGCACGCCCGACATCGCTTATCACATCGAGAAGCTCAAGCGCGGTTTCGATCTGATCGTGGACGTGTTCGGCGCCGACCATATCGCCGAGCATCAGCAGGTCATCGCCGCGGTCAAGGCGCTCGGCTACGACACCACCTCTGTCCGCGCGATCATCTACCAGTTCGTCACGCTCACGCGCGCCGGTGAAAAGGTAAAGATGTCCACGCGCAAGGCGACCTACGTCACGCTCGACGAG
>JBOHWI010000138.1:0-7499 GCA_050736675.1 Binatus sp. (SeqCode) | reverse complement strand
ACCTGGAACATAACCAGGCGTTCGTCGGGCCCAAGCCGCAGCCGGGGTTGATTGCGTCGGCGCTGGCGTCGGTCAGTCATTGGCTCAATCACACCAACGGGCGCAAGCCGCGACCGCAGCCCGTGGACCCGCTTGAGGCGGCGCACTACGGCGTTCCAGCGGGCTTGATCAGCGCGTACTTGAGCGGTCTGCGCATCTCGCCAATCACCGATACCGATCTTGTGAAAATCGGATACGTTTCGACGGATCGGAATCTCGCCGCCAAACTCGCCAACGCGCACGCCCACGGCTACATCAGGCTCGGAATCGAACTGCGCAGCCAGGCCAACGAGGAAGCGGAAAATTTTCTCAAGGAGCGGCTGGGCGAACTCAAGGACAGCCTGGAGAAGTCCGAAGTCGCGCTGAATGACTACCGCCGCGCCAAGGGCATTATCCCCGGCCTCATGTCGCTCGACGGCAAGGAGACCGTCGTTCTGGACCGCGTTTCGGAATTGAGCAAGGACCTTACGACTGCGCAGGTGGAGCGAATCGGGCTCGAGGCGCAGGTGCAGCTGATCGACAGCCGCAGATACGATTCGATGCCGGCGGTGATGGGCGATCAATCGGTGCAAGCCGTGCAAGCGCAGTTGAACTCGCTCGACGCTGACTACGCCAGCATGGCGAAGAAATTCAAACCCGACTACCCGCCTATGATGCAGATGGAGGCAAAGCGGCAGGAGCTGCAGCGGCGCCTGGACGCCGAGATCTCGCGGGTCATCGCGGGAATCCGTGGCTCCTACCAGGCTGCATCGGACAAGGAAAAAAAGCTCCAGGGAGAAATGGACAAGGAGCGGCAGACGGCGCTCGGGCTCAACGATGCGGCGGTTGAATACGCCATACTCCAGCGCGAAGTCGATACCAACCGCGAACTGTACGAGAGCGTGCTGGAGCGGATGAAGGGAATCGCGCTGGCGGCGGAGTCGCAGACCTCGAACATCATAATCGTGGATCCCGCGGAAACGCCGGGCGGGCCGTCGAGTCCAAAAAAATTCAGCACGATTGTGCGCAACAGTGCGCTGGCGCTGGTTGCCGTGATTGGGCTGGTCTTCGGTCTGGAATACCTGGATACCACGCTGAAGACGCCGGAACAGGTGGAGCGATACCTGCGGGTGCCGAACATCGGAGCGATTCCGTCGTTCGCGAGTCTTCGCCTCAAGGCCAAAGGCGCGACCCTGCTGCCGGAGGATAACGGCATCAAGAAGATCGGCTACGGGCGCGAACTCCTCGGAGTGGCAAATCCGTATTCGCTGGTGGGCGAGGCGTATCGTACTTTCAGGACCGCGCTGATGCTGTCGCGGGCGGGCGCGCCGCCCAAGACGATCCTGTTCACCAGCGCGCACAGCGCGGAGGGCAAGACGGTAACCGCGACCAACACGGCCGCGATGTTCGCGCAGACCGGTGCGCGGGTGCTGCTGATCGACGGCGACCTGAGAAAGCCGCGCTGTCATCGCGTTCTGGCGCTGGAGAACTCTTCGGGGCTGACCGAAGTGCTGACCGGAACCTGCGAAGTGGCGGACGTAACCCGCACGACTGCGGTCGACGGTCTTTCGTTCATGAGCGCGGGCTCGTTGCCGCCCAATCCGACCGAACTGCTGGGCTCAGAGCGGATGAGCCAGGTGCTCGGCATCGTTGCCCATGAGCATGACGTGGTGATAATCGATTCGCCGCCGGTGATGCCGGTGAGCGACGCGCTGCTGCTTTCAACGTTCGTCGATGGAGTGGTGCTGGTCGTGAACAGCCTGAAGACGTCGAAGCATCACGTGAAAATGGCGTGCGCGAAGCTCGAATACGCGCGCGCAAAAATTTTCGGCGTTCTGCTCAACGAGATAGACATAAAGCACCCCGGCTACGGGCATTACTCGCACTACTACAATCACTACACGAGATCCGACCCCGATTTCGAAATGCCCTTCAAGGATGCGGGCGGTCCGGACAACGGCTAGCATCCGGCGTCGTTGAGGGGTCTCCGCTCGATCAGAGCGGGCATCGCGCGCGAAAATTTCATGACCGTTTCGAATCGCTTGCACGATGGCAGCAGGCGCCGGGCGCTGCTGATGGCGGGAATCATTTTCCTGGCCGTGTTCACCCCGTTGGCGTTCGGGGCGGTGCATCCGTGGGCATACAAGATTGGCGAAGCGTCGGCGTTCGCGCTGTTGCTGTTATGGCCGTTCGGGCGCGCCGCGCGCGACGGGCAGCCCGCGGAACTTGGAATCCAGGTTCGATCGTTCGCGATACCGATCGCGGCGTTTCTCTCGTTAGCCCTGTTCCAGCTGTTGCCACTGCCGCCGGCCACGATTCATGTCCTGTCGGCATCGACGTACAGACTCTATCAGCAGGTATTTCCCGGATGGCCCGCGCAGTCGCCGTACGCCGGGCTGGAAGACGCCATTAAGCCCCAGTCCAGTCAGCCCTCGACGATGAGCGCGGGGACTGTCGTGCTGCCCACGGTCGCAGAGGTTAAGGCGGGCGCGCCGATTCCCTTTGCGCCGAAACCGAAGGCAATGGGCGCTAAGGCCGGCAGCCGCGGTATGGAAGCAGGCGCCGATTCCTCGGCCGGGAGTGGCGAAGCGTTTTCGAAAATTTACTCGACACGATGGCGGCCTCTTTCGATCGCGCCGGTGCTGTCGTGGTCGGCAGTGATTTTGTTTGCCGCCTGCGCCGCATTGTTCATGGTGGTGGCTTTCCTGCCGATCGGTGCGGTCGCCTCGGTGGTCGAGCGCGATCGGTTTGTCGGCGTCGCGGTGATCGTCTTTCTGGCGGTGGGGCTTGGAATCGCGACGCTCGGATTGGTTCAGCAAGCGACCTGGAACGGCAGGATTCTGTGGTTTTTCGTGCCGCTCGATTGGGGCGCCGCGATGCCCGATATCGTGCCGCGGGCCAGCGGGCCGTTCGTCGACCCCGACCATTTCGCCGGCTTCCTTGCGATGATTTTTCCGCTGGCCATTTCGGGGACATTCTTCGGCAGTCCGCTGGTTTCCTCACGATGGTCCAACGGTTACCGGATCGCATGCGGCGTGACGTCGTTCGTGCTGATGGCCGCGATTTTGATGAGCCAGTCGCGCGCCGGCTGGATCGGCCTTGCGCTGGGCGTGACGCTGGTGATGTTTCTGACCTCGCGCCGGGAGGAGAGCGGCGCAGATGCGATGCGATCGCGCCGAATCGCGCTGGCGGGAGCGTCGTGCATGCTTGTGCTCGCGATGGTGTTCATCGGCGCGAGCGGCCGCGGCCAGGTGAACGTCCGCGTGCAGAATTCGCTCGACGCTGAGGCCGGATTGCCCGACCGGGTCAGCGCGTGGGCCGGCGGCCTCAGGATAATCGAGGATTTTCCCGCGCTCGGGACGGGACTTCGAACGTGGCCCGAGTTGTTCACGCGATATCGCGCGCGGCCGTGGTCGGATCTGTATTTTTCAGAAGCGCACAATGATTATTTGCAGCTGATTGCGGAGACCGGGATAGCAGGGCTGGCGCTGGCGGCGTGGTTCATGCTGCGCGCCGCCGGCTACATCTATCGCCGGTTCGCGAATCTGCCGGAAAAAATTTTACCGATACAGGCGGCGCTGGTGGCGGCGCTGGCGATCATGTGCGTCATCGAGTTTTTCGATTTCGACCTGCAGATCCCGTCGATCGCTTTTTTGTTTGCGATGATTCTCGGCCTCGCGGTCAGGCTTTCGTGGGCCTGGACCGTCGAAGACAACCCCGATGAATACCGGGCGCCGCGCGGCGTCTGGGCGCGAATCTGGGTGCCGATAACCGCGGCCGGGCTGCTGTTGGCGACATTCGCACAACCCTCGATTGCCTACCCGTACAACCTCGAGACGCTCAGTTCGGTTGCGCGCGCGAAATCGATGCTGCTGCTCTATCCCGCTAACGCATATTCGCACGAGACGGTGGCCAACGTTCTCGGCGGGCGCATGCGGCTTGCGGACCTCCTCAGAGAGAGGGAAATAGCGGTCGCGCTCGATCCGATGAATCCGTACACGCGCGACGCCTACATGCGCGACCTCGCGCGCGCCGGACGCGGAGCAGACGCGCTCGCGCAGATGGAGCTTTCGGTCTTCAACTCGCCGGCGCCGCAGACCCATCCTTATATGTCGGATCGGATCATCGGATGGCTCTCGGCCGATGAACGCAGTGCGATCGAACGGGGAATCACGCGCGCGAGTTCGCAGCAGGTCCCGGGCGCGCTGGCGGCAGCCGCCGCATTTTATGACGGGATCGGAAAATATTCCGATGAAGCATCGCTCTTCGCCGACGCGGCACGGCGGGCACACAATTCTCATGCACAGTATCTGTACCTGCTGAGTGCGGCCGCAGCCGCGTCGCGGGGTCGCGATTTCAAACGCGCGCAGTCTCTGCTCGAACAGGCGATCGCGGTCGAACCCGACGAACCGCGGGCCTACTACGCGCTGGTGATGAAGGTTTACACGCCGCAAAACGACCTCGCCGGCGCCAAGCACACGGTCGTGCAGGCGATCGACAACGGAATCGACCGCTACCAGATGGAGATACTGCTGGCCGACGCGGCGCAATCGATGGGCGATATGACATCGGCGATCGACGCGCTCAAAACGATAATTGCCGAGAGCGGGAACTCGTTCGACGTGCTTATTCGCCTCGGCGGGCTCTATGATCAGAATCACGATTTCAACCAGGCCGTGATCGCGCTGACCAAAGCGGTACAGTTACGGCCCGACTCCGCGCCGGCATTTTACTCACTGGGCGTGGCGAACGAGCGGGCATACAACTACGCCGACGCCGACAAGGCATACGCCCGCGCCGCGCAACTCGCGCCGGACAACGAGGCCTACAAGACCAGCTTCGCCGAATTCCACAAAAGATCCGCCAACGCCGGCTCCGCACAGGCCGGAACGCAAACGCCCTAGCCGCAATCCGCGTCAGTGCGTGAAGATACTTTACCTCAACCCGGCCGCGCAGTTGGGCGGCGCCGAGCGCAGCCTGCTCGACGTGATGACCGGGGTGCGTGCGCTCCGGCCCGATTGGGGACTGTCGCTGATAGCGGGCGAGGACGGGCCGCTGCTCGAAGGTGCCCGCGAAATCGGAGTCGCGGCCAGGGCCATCGAGTACCCGCCGGCATTGGCGCGATTCGGTGATTCGGCGCTGGCGAACTCGCGCGGCAGCGCGATGCGTTCGGCGAAGTTCGTCGCGGGGTTTGGCCGTGCTGGAATCGCGGCGCTTGCGCACGTGCCGGCGCTGCGGGCCGCGATTTCGGCGGATCGGGCCGAGATCGTACATTCCAACGGATTCAAGACGCATATCCTAGCCGCGTGGGCGGCGACCGATTCGGTGCCGATCATCTGGCACGTGCGCGACTACGTCGGGCAGCGGCCGGCGATGTCGCGGCTGCTCGCGATGCATTCGCGGCGATGTACTGTGGCGGTGACGAATTCGCGCAGCGTCGCGGACGATTTGCTTGCCGCGTGCCCGAAAATTTCCAGGGCCGTGCCGATTCACAACGGAATCGACCTCGAGAAGTTCAATCCGGCGGGCGCGTCAACCGATCTAGACGCAATTGCCGCGCTGACGCGGCCTGACTGCCCGATCGTGCGAGTGGGATTGATCGCGACGATGGCGCAATGGAAGGGGCACGAGATTTTTCTTCGCGCACTCGCGATGATCCCGCGCAACTTGGCGGTGCGCGGTTACGTCATCGGCGGCAGCGTTTACCGCACACGCGGGAGCGAAGCGAACCTGGCGGAGTTGCGGCGTGTAGCAGACGGGCTCTCGCTCAACGGCAACGTCGGCTTCACCGGCTTCCTTGACGATCCGGCCGCGGCGATTCGCGCGCTCGACATTGTCGTCCACGCCAGCACGCAGCCCGAGCCCTTCGGGCGCGTGATCGCGGAGTCGATGGCGTGCGGTAAGCCGGTCATCATGACGGCCGCCGGCGGTGCGCTGGAAATCGTAACGTCCGGCCAGGACGCTATAGCAATCGCACCGGGCGACCCGGCGGCATTGGCCGATTCGATCAGTCAGCTGGCCCGTGGCGCCGAGCTGAGAGAGCGGCTCGGTACGGCCGCGCGCAAGACTGCGGAGCGACGCCTCGATCGCGCGCGGATGGCGCACGAGCTGATGCCGATCTACGAACAACTCGATGCAGCGCGGAACTGAACCGATGCGTGTGCTGCATATCGCCGCGGGCAATCTCTACGGAGGCGTCGAGACCTTCTTGGTTACGCTCGCGCGGTTTCGGCAATCCGCTCCCGCGCTCGAACAGGAATTTGCGTTATGCTTCGACGGCCGGTTGAGAAGCGAACTCGCAGCTGCCGGCGCGAGCGTTCACAGTCTCGGGGCCGTCCGCGTCCGTCAGCCGATCTCAATTTGGAAGGCGCGCCATCGACTGCGCGCGATACTCAATGAGCGGCGAACCGACGTGGTCGTCTGTCACATGGCGTGGCCGTACGCGATTTTCGCGCCCGTGGTGCGCGGGTCGGAACGATCGTTGGTCTTCTGGCTGCACATGGCGACCGACGGAAGCCACTGGCTCGAGCGGTGGGCGCGGATGACCGCGCCCGATCTCGCAATCGCGCCGAGCCGCTTTGTCGCCGAAACGCTGCCGACGCTGTTCCCGCGAGTCGATGCGCACGTTATCCATTATGCGGTCGCGGCGCCCGACGGTTCAGAGCGGATCGAACGCAGCAAGGTGCGCGCGGAGTTGAACACCCCCGCCGACTCGATCGTGATCGTACAGGCGTGCCGATTGGAACAGTGGAAAGGGCAGGCCGTTCATCTGCGCGCGCTGGCCGAGTTGCGCGACCTTCCGGGCTGGATCTGCTGGATGGTGGGCGGCGCTCAGCGGCCGCATGAAATGCGGTTTCTCGGAGCGCTGAAGGCGCAGGCGTCAGAGCTGGGAATAACGGAACGGGTGCGCTTTGCCGGACAACGCGCCGATGTGCCCCGAGTGCTGGCGGCGGCCGACATCTATTGTCAGCCGAACACGGGTCTCGAAGGATTGCCAATAATTTTCACCGAGGCACTCGACGCAGGCCTGCCAATCGTCACCACTGACATCGGAGGATTCGATGAAATCGTCGATGACTCGTGCGGGATTCGCGTCGCCCCGGACGACAGCGCAGCGGCCGCCGGCGCCCTGCGGTCTTTGGTCACCGACCCTCTATTGAGAAAACGGCTCGGGGCAGCCGGGCCTGCGCGAGCCCGCTCGTTATGCGATCCCGGGTCGCAGATTCAAGCGATGAAGACGCTGTTCGATGAACTCTCTGGAAACCGCGAGGACGATGGGATCGCAACCGCGCACAGCCTCTGATGACGTACTCGCGCGCGCGCTCCGAAGCGACGGCGAGAGCGAGCCGGCGGTTTACCGCCTGATGGCGCGAACGGTCGAGTCGCTGGGAATCCGCGGCGAGCTGATGATTGACGTGGGATGCGGACGGGGAATGCTGTGGCCCGGAATGCGTTCGCGCTTCTCGCGATGTATCGGGGTG
>JBOHWI010000137.1:0-3125 GCA_050736675.1 Binatus sp. (SeqCode) | reverse complement strand
GGCGACCTACGTCACGCTCGACGAGTTGATCGACGAGGTCGGCGCGGACGTCGTTCGCTTCTTCTTTCTGTTCCGCAAGTCGGACAGTCAGCTCGATTTCGATCTCGAACTGGCCAAAAAGCAGGCGCCCGAGAATCCTGTCTTCTACGTCCAGTATGCGCACGCGCGCCTCGCGAGCATTTTTCGCGAGGGCGTTGCCAAGGATTTGAAGCTCCCCGCGGATACGTCGTCCATCGATCTCAATCAGCTCGGCGCCGAGGAACTCGATCTCGCCAAACGCGCGCTCGGGCTCCCGGACGTCATGTCGGCTGCGGCCGAGGCGCTCGAACCGCATCGAATTCCCTTCTACCTGCTCGAGCTTGCGGGCGAGTTCCATCGCTACTACAACAAGCCCGCGAATCGTATAATCGGGCCGGATCGCGAACTCAGTTTGGCGCGGATGTTTATGGCGGCGATTCTCAAGGATGCGATCGCGGGCGGTCTCGAGTTGCTCGGGGTCAGCGCTCCAGAGCGGATGTGAGGAAGACGGGATGCGATTCGAAATCAGGGCGGGCGGCGGGATCCTAATCTTGCTTGGGTTGGTCGGGCTCTCGGGTGCGGTGTTCGCGCTCGGATTGGTCGCGGGCTATGAGATGGCCCGACAGAACCAACCCGACTTGAGCCAAATCTCGACGACCTACGCGCTGCCGAATCCGCCCGAGAAGCCTGCGCCCGTATCCGAGATGTCTTCCGCCGCCGTCGCGTCGCCGTCGGTTGCGTCTGAGGCTGCCCCCTCCGCACCGATCAATCCGCCCGCACCTGCGATCGCTGAACTGCCTCCCGCATCTCCGGCCGCGCGAACGCCGCCCGCGACGGTTGCGCGTTTGAAATCGCCGCCCGAGGCGCCTGCGATAAATCGTCCCGCACCGGCCGAGGAAGAATCGCCTGAAGATTCCGAAACAGCGTACGCTCCTCCGCCCGCCGCACCTGCCCGCGAGCTGCCGCCCGGAACGAAGCCGTACAACATCCAGATTCAAGCCGTGATGGACAAAAGCGGAGCGGATGAGATGGTCTCGCGGCTCAAGGCGCTCGGTTACAACGCGCAGGAAATAAAGGTCGCGCTCAACGGGCAGACCTGGTATCGCGTCCACATCGGACCCTACGCCAGCGCCGAACAAGCGACCGCCGCGCAGAACAAACTCCGCGAGCAATACAAGCAGGCCTATACCACATCGCATTGAGGCTGGTGCCGCCCGACACCTACAATGACCGCCTCTTTCACGGCAACCGGGCGCGACGCTTCCTGCATGAACGGCGCTTCTGGTGGCTCGTGGACAGATTGCGGCGCCTGAACATCCGGCGCGCCAGCGTGATCGAGATCGGATGCTACGACGCCAAAACCATTTCGTACCTCGAGCGCGGCGGAATCGCGATCAATCGATACGTCGGCTACGAGGCCGAACCCGACGTCGCCGGCCGTGCGCGGGTACAATGGGCCGCGCGCCCCGAAATCTCTATCGTCGGATCCACGTCTCCTGCCGACATTGACCTGTCAGCAACGTTCGACTTCGGCATCTGCATGGAAACGCTCGAACACCTTCCCGACGAGCTGGTGGACGGCTATCTGGAGGTTCTCGCGCGGGTCGTGCGGGGGCCGGTGTTTTTTACCTTTCCAGTCGAGCGCGGTGCGATGCTGGTAGCCAAGCAACTGGGCTACCGAATCTTCGGAATGTACGGCGACCGCCTGTCGTGGCGCGACCTCGTGGCCGGCGCCCTGAGCCGAACCGATCGAATCCCACGCCACGAGCACCGGGGCTTCGATGACCGCCGCATGGTCGAGCGTATCGCGCACTATTTCAACGTCGAGGAATCAGCCGGCCTCTTCGTCCCCTACTTCACGACCCTGAACTTCACCGTTGGGGTAATCGGGACAGCCGTCAGCAGGGGCGCCGCGACTTGACGCTGAAGGCAATATCGTGCGACGTGTCGCGTGTTTCGGAAAGATTTCAGGAACATTCCGGTACCGACATGTTGGTGAGGGCGCTAGGACAATTGACTCGAACTCCTCTCGTCCTCGTGGCGGCAGCAATCCTGACGGCCACGAATCCGCAGATCGCTCGCGCACAAGGCCGCGCCAGCCTCCCGCCCGCGGTGCTGCAGAAAGCGCCCACGCTTCACCAGGTCGGCAGGGGCTCGCAAAGCTATTTCGGACTGAGCGTGTACAACGTCACCCTCTGGGCGCTCAACAATCGATGGAATCCCGACGAACCACACGCGCTCGACCTCGAGTCCAGCCGCACGATTTCGAAGAGTCAACTCACCGAGGCCGGGATGGACGAGATGCAGCGGCTGGGAATCGGCACCTATCATCAGCGCCAGGCATGGCGCAGAGAGCTGGAACGGGTCATGCCTTCAGTGAGTAAGGGCGACCAGGTCGTCGTCCTTTGCGCGCCGAATCACAAGACGTTCTTCTTTCACAACGGCCGCGAGGGCGGCGAGATCGACGACCCCGCCTTCGGCGCCGCGTTCTTCAGCATCTGGCTGGACCCGCGCACCAAAAATCCCGCCCTCCGAAAGTCACTGTTGAATCATTAGCGGTTGACAATCGCCCGGCGCGCATGGATCATTAAGCAGAAGATGAAGCTCACGAGCCGAAATGTTTGCGCGGGATGGTGGCGTTGGCACCTCGATGCACCCGCCTGCGCGCCTGCTTTGTAATTCATCGCAAAACCGATTCTCCCAATAGGGCCGCAGGCGCAACCTGCGGCCCTTTTCCTTTTGGGACTTTTAAGCGCGACGGAATCGGAAGTGAGATAGAGGAAACCCGAAATGCTGCAACCGACTGAAAAAGAATTCGAACAACTGGCGGCCAACGGCTTCAACCTCATCCCCGTGTTCGAGGAAGTCGCCGCCGACCTTGAGACTCCCGTCTCCGCCTTCCTGAAAATCGCGCGCGGCGATTACGCCTTCCTGCTCGAAAGCGTCCGCGGCGGCGAGAAGTGGGGCCGCTACACTTTCCTCGGCTCCGATCCTTTCCTCGTGATGCGCGCGCGCCAGAACCGCATGGACATCATCCGGCCCGGCCGCGGCGTCGAAGTCCGCTCCGTCGCCAACTCGTTCGAGGAGTTGCGCGCCGAGGTCAAGCG
>JBOHWI010000136.1:0-4182 GCA_050736675.1 Binatus sp. (SeqCode) | reverse complement strand
TCGCGCGGATGCTGCACACGATACCGGTGCGGCCGCATCGAAATGCAGAGACCGAGCATCTCGAATGAAACGTGATGCACGTCAGCTGAAAAAATGTCCCAGCTGAATTACAAGGAATCGACGGTCGCGCGCGCGCGGCGAATCGTAATCAAGGTCGGCAGCGCCGTGTTGTCCGACGTCGAAGGCCTGCGCGTCGATGTGATCGAGCAGCTCGCGGCGCAGATCGAGTCGGCGGTGCGCGCCGGACAGGAAATCGTGATCGTCACGTCGGGCGCGGTGGCTGCGGGACGGGCGCGGCTGTCGAAACTTCACGGCGCGACGATCGCGGCGCGGCAGGCTGCCGCCGCCACCGGGCAAATCGATCTGATGTCGGCTTGGGCGCGCGCATTCGGCGGCCACGATCGAAGCGTCGCGCAGATTCTGCTGACCCATCAGGATTTGGCGGAACGTAAGCGCCGTCAGAATGCGAATCAGACTATCACTGAATTACTCGGCGCGGGTGTGATTCCGATCGTCAACGAGAACGACACGGTCGCGGTCGAGGAAATTCGGCTGGGCGACAACGACGTGCTGTCGTCGCTGGTCGCGAGCCTGGTGCAGGCGCAGCTCCTGATTATTTTGAGCGACGTCGATGGCGTCCTGACGGGCGATCCTCGTGAGCGCAGCGACGCGCGGCTGATTCCCGTGATCAACGATCCCGAGGCCGAGATGCGCGGGCTTTTCGCCGAGAACGCAGGCCCGCTTGGGGTCGGCGGGATGGCGACCAAGTTGAAGGCGGCGCGGCAGGCAGCGCGCGCCGGTATCGCGGTGATAATCGCGCGCGGGCGCGAACCGGGAATCGTCACTGCGGCGCTGGACCCGGCGCGCAACGCAGGCACGCTGATCGTGCCGGCGGGAGTGCGGCTCAAGAGCCGCAAACATTGGATAGCGTTCGCGCTGCGGCCGGCGGGATCGCTCGCAGTCGACAAGGGCGCGGCCGAGGCGTTGCGCAACCGCGGACGTTCGCTCCTGCCCTCCGGCGTGCGCGAAGTGCACGGCGATTTCGGCAGCGGCGATTGCGTGAGCCTGCTCGATCCCGACGGCGTCGAGTTCGGGCGCGGACTGGTGAACTATCCGGCGTCCGACGTGCTCAAAGTCGCGGGCCGCCGCTCGACCGATATTCCAACGCTGCTCGGCTACAAAGTCGCCGACGAGATTATCCATCGCGACAATTTTGTGCTCCTGAAAGAGATCGCGTAGTTTGCGGGATTCCAGGCCCTCGATCCCGATTGAATGCCCCATGATCTACCTGTATAAGTCCGTCTCCATTTGATTGCTTTCATTAAAGGGAGGACTCCATGAAGATCTGCTCTCCGGGCATTTTGGCCGCATGCTCGATGCTTGCCGTTGCCGTTTTCGTGTCGCCGATGCCGGCGCTGGCTGCGGACGGTTCAGAGGTCGGATCGAAGCCCGCGGCGACCATCAATCTTACGAATTTTCAAGCGGCCTCGGTCGTGATCGGGCAGGTCAGTTTCTCCGGCGGGCTGGAGAACCAGGGATTGAGCAGTCCCACTGCCGATGCACTCTCGGGAGGGTTTGGCGCGATTGGTGTTGGACCGACGGGAACGATCTATCTCAGCGATTACAACAATCAGCGCGTGCTCGGCTTCAATGCAATCCCGTCGTCCAACGACGCCGCCGCGGATTTCGTGCTCGGCCAACCGAATTTCACTTCGACCGGCCGGGGCACCGCCGCGAATCAGTTCGGCGGACCTCAGTCGCCGGTCGTTTTCAAGGACATGCTTTTCGTCTCAGATTTCTACGACAGCCGTGTTCTCATTTGGAAAAAGGCGCCGACTTCGGATCAGGTCAATGCAAACATCGTGATCGGTCAGACACACTTCGGAACAAGTACCGCCGCGTGCGGCGCGAAAGCCATGAGTGCGCCCGAAACACTCTCCGTCGCGGGAGGCAGGCTGGTCGTGGCCGATTCCAGCAATGCTCGCGTACTCATCTACAACAAGATTCCCAAAAAAAGCGGTAAAAAGCCGAATATAGTGCTGGGCCAGAACAACCTTACGACCTGCGTGACGCTGAACAACGGCAGCGGAGTTTCGGGGGCGCCGAGTGCGGCCAACTTCAGCTACCCGGCCGGAGTATGGACCGACGGGACCCGGCTGGTCGTCACGGACGAAGATGAGAGTCGAGTTCTGATTTGGAAAACCTTCCCAAAAAAGAATTTCCAGAACGCCGATATCGTGCTGGGACAACCCGATTTCACTTCGGATGTCGTGAACAACAACGGATCGGGCGGCTCCGGCGCCCCCAGCGCGAGCAACATGAACATGCCGTATGACGGCGTGTTCAGCAACGGCACCCAACTCTTCATCGGCGATGAGAAAAACCAGCGAGTGCTGGTTTGGAACACGTTTCCAACCGCGACTTTTGCGCCGGCCGATGTCGTACTCGGCCAGCCAAATTTCACCTGCGGAGTCGAGAACAACGACGGCAGTGGATGCACTCCGGGCGGGCCGGCGGCAAACAATCTCGACAATCCTAGGGGAATCACCCAGGTCAACAACCAGCTGATCATCGACGACGGCGGCAACAACCGATACCTCATTTATAATGGCATGTAACAGCTGAGCAGCTCGGCGACATGAGGTTGCCCACCCGCAGGCGAGTACACGCATCGGCTTGGCGGGCTGCTCCACCGCACAGTTTATTCGCGCGGCTTCGATATTATATCCTCGAAGCCGCATGACGCTCGAAACCAACACGATTGCCGCACTTGAGCGCGCCCGGGCGGCGGCGCCGCGGATGGCGCTGGCGACGACGGCGCAGAAGAACGATTTTCTGCGGCGGCTGGCGAGCGCGATTCGCGGCGCGCGCGCGGAAATTATGCACGCCAACGCGATCGACCTCGAGCGCGCGCGCAAGAGTGGGCGCGGCGGCGCGTTCGTCGAGCGGCTCACGCTCGACGACAAGCGAATCGAGGCGATGGCGGCGGGCGTGCTCGAAGTCGAAGCGCTCGCCGACCCGGTCGGCGCCTCGATTGAGAAGTGGACGCGGCCCAACGGGCTGAAGATCGAAAAAGTCCGGGTGCCAATCGGCCTGATCGCGATGATTTACGAGTCGCGCCCGAACGTCACCGTCGATGCGGCCGCGCTGACGCTGAAAGCCGGCAACGCGGTTGTCCTGCGCGGCGGCAGCGAGGCGCTGAGCAGCAACGGATTCCTGGCCGGGCTGATCTCGCGCGCATTGAAGGACGCGGGACTCGAGCCGGACGCGGCAACTTTCATCCGCGATCCGGATCGCGATGTGATCCAGGTGATGAAGCGCCGCCCCGACCTGCTCGACCTGATAATTCCGCGCGGCGGCAAGGCGTTGAAAGAGGCGTTGGCAGGATCTGCCGTGCTGCTGTTGCCGCATTACGACGGTATCTGCCACACCTACGTCGATCGGGCGGCGGACCTGAAGATGGCGGAGGAAATTTGCGTCAACGCGAAATGCTCGCGGCCGTCGGTCTGCAACTCGATGGAAAAATTGCTCGTACATCGCGGGATCGCGGAAAACTTTCTGCCGGCGCTCGCCGCGCGGATGACGGCGGCGGGCGTCGAGCTTCGCGGCGACGACGCGACGCAAAAAATCGTGCCGGCGGCGCGCGCCGCTACCGACGAAGACTGGGACGCGGAATATCTCGACCTGATACTGGCGGTGAAAGTCGTCGATTCGATTGACCAGGCGATCGAGTTTATCGCGCGTCACGGCTCTCATCTCGCGGACGCGATCGTAACCGGCGACGCGGAAGCTGCCGCGCGCTTTGAACGCGAGGTCGATTCGGCTACGGTTTACGTCAATGCGTCGACGCGTTTCACCGACGGCTTTGAATTCGGCTTCGGGGCGGAGACGGGAATTTCGACCAATCGGCTGCATGCGCGGGGGCCGATGGGTCTCAACGAGTTGACAACTCATAAGTACGTCCTTCGCGGGACCGGACAAGTCCGCGGCTGAAACGGCCCCGCGAAATCAAATCAAATGCGGGTAGGATTGTTCGGCGGCAGCTTTAATCCGATTCATCTCGGACATCTGCGCGCGGCCGAGGAAGTTCGCGAGGCGCTGCAACTCGACCTCGTATATTTCATTCCGGCCGCGTCGCCGCCGCACAAGGCGGAAGGCGACCTGGCTCCCGCCGAACACCGG
>JBOHWI010000135.1:0-4721 GCA_050736675.1 Binatus sp. (SeqCode) | reverse complement strand
GCCTGACTGCGCCCCCGCCCGCGTCCGCGACGCCGCCCGCGCGACGGCCGTGCTGCGCTGCCTGCGCCGTTAGCATCGGTGCTCGCTTCGTCGGCGGGATTCGTGTCCGCGTCGGCAAACTCGTGGTCGCCAATCGGCTCGGTCTCTACGTCTTCTTCGCCCAGCACTTCGGCCACAGTGTTGAGCGCCGACACTCCGTCGTGAAAATCGGAGACATGCAGGAAGCCCGCCTTCTCCAGCCCGATATCGACGAAGGCCGCTTGCATCCCGGGCAGCACGCGCGTGACCTTGCCCTTATAGATGTTGCCCGCCAGCCCCACCTGGCGATTGCGCTCGAGGTAGAATTCGGCGAGTTCGTTGTCTTCGAGCAGCGCGACCCGCACTTCGAGTGCGGACGCGTTAATTGCGATTTCTCGTTTCACAGCTGGATTCTCTATTCCGGCAAATCCGAGGTGATTGCGTGCGGAAGGGCGATGCGCCGGGAGTTGTCGCGCGTACGCAGCGGACAATCAAAAAGACACCTGCGTCCGGTGGTACATCGTTTTACCCTATGCATCAACAACTTGTGCAGGATCATACGAGGCACGCCCGACCTCCGCAAGCAAGCTTGCCCGGCGGATCGATAACGGGCTTTTAATCCTCATCTATCTTGACATGGGATCCGTAGGCCGATACTCGTCATGGAGATGTCTGCCGCGGCCGACATGGTTGCGCCCAGCCCTTTGGGAGCGGGCCTGCTCAACAGCAAGGTCCTGGTTCTCAATCGCTCGTACCTGCCCGTTCACGTTACGTCGGTAAAACGCGCGTTTGCGCTGCTTTATCAGGGCGTTGCGAAGGCCGTCGATGAGCAGTATCACACCTTCGATTTCGACAGCTGGCGCGATTTGTCGATTGAAGTTCAGCACGAGCGGCTGGGTATTGTGAACGGCTTCATCCGCGTGCCACGGGTCCTGCTGCTGACGGCCTACGAGCGCGTACCCAAGCGCCACGTGCGATTCTCGCGCTTCAACATCTTCGCCCGCGACGGCAACACCTGCCAGTATTGCCACAAGAAACTGCCGCGGACCGAGCTGAATCTCGATCACGTCATCCCACGCTCGCGCGGCGGGATGTCCACGTGGGAGAACATCGTATGCTCGTGCCACCACTGCAATCGACGCAAGGGCGGCCGCACGCCCGACGAAGCCGGGATGCATCTGTTCCGCCGGCCGCGACGCCCCGAATGGACCCCGTTTTCGTCCGAGATGTTCAGCCTGCGCCGCTACCGTGAATGGATGCCGTACCTGTCGCAGGTCGATAGCGCGTACTGGAATACCGAGCTAATCCAGGACTAGCGCTCGGGTTTTCAATTCGGCGATCGCCAGGTCGTCCAGGCGAGCCACGGAGCCGAAGGCTAGAGCTTGCCGAGCAGCTTGCCGCATTCTTCGCGCGATCCAATCCAGAACCAAACGATTTGATCCGCATAGGGTTTAATGCCCAGTGCCCGGTAGTGAATACCAACCCTGACTGACCAAATTGGCCGCTTGGGGTGGTCTGACTTGAAACGCAAACTCGGGTGAAACGGGTCTCGTATGAACTGCTTGTAGGCGTCGCTCGCCAGTCGCTGGATAGGATTCGGAAGGCGGTAGTAACAGGCCCAGAAATCGCTTGTGGTTAGGGAGGTCAGAATCTAGAGCTTGGAAAGTTTGGCAAGGTCCAGTATTTCCGTGTGCCCTTCAGAAAACTCTGCCAGCGCCCGATCGGCGAGCTTCTCAAGTTTGTCTGCGGACACCGCAAATAGAGCGTCCCACTCGCGCTCGTCATTTTCGATTAGCTGGAGCAGCCGCTCGGCAAGCGCGTCCTGTTCGTACTCGGGCAGCTCTTCCGAAAGCTTCTTGAATGCCTTTGCGAGAAGCTCACTCATCGCTTCCAGTGTATCAGCCGAAATCAAACAACCGCAACTTGAAGGCGCGGTCCCAATCAGAAACCGTCGTGACTCAAACGCCTTTTCCACGACTCGCTGTGGACGTACTGTCCTGCGGACACACACGATATGTTTGGGGGTGCTCTTGACCCTCTGAGGGTGGTTTAGTGTAAGCTTCTGGGCAGTGGTGGTGTGGTGGAGGCGAAGGCAGCATGCGTCTTAAGAGCCTTGAATTACTAGGCTTCAAGTCTTTTCTCGATTCGACGACGATAAGTTTCGCCACCGGAATGACGGCGGTGGTCGGTCCCAACGGATGCGGCAAATCGAATGTCGTTGACGCGATCCGATGGGTGCTCGGCGAGCAGGCGCCTACGCGCCTTCGCGGCAAGAGCATCGAGGACCTTATCTACGCCGGCAACGAGTCAAATCCTGCCGCCGGGATGGCCGAGGTTTCGCTCGTGCTCGAGGCCGAAGAAGGCAGTCTGCTGCCGGAGCCGTACTCCGCTCTGAGCGAGGTTGCGGTGACGCGCCGCGCCTATCGCTCGGGCGAGTCGGAATACCTGCTCAACAAGATTCCGTGCCGGCTAAAGGACATCACCGAATTTTTCATGGCCGCACAGATTCACAGCCGCGGCTACTCGCTGGTCGAGCAGGGACGAATCGAGGAAATTATCCAGGCTAAGCCCCACGAGCTGCGCACGCTCGTCGAGGAAGCCGCGGGCTTGTCGCTGTTCAAGGGCCGGCGCGAGATGAGCGAGCGCAAGCTCGAGCGCGTGAAGGAAAATCTCGCGCGCGTAGACGACGTGCTCAGCGAAATCGAGCGTCAGCTGAGTTTCGCCCGCCGCCAGGCCAAGAAGGCCGAGACCTACAAGGTCGTCAAGGCCGAGCTCGGCGAGTTGGAGCGTTACTCGGCGGCGCGGCGGCTGATCGATCAGCGCGAAGAGCTGGCCGTCCAGACCGGGCGCGACGCTGAATTGAAGAGCTCACTGGAAAACGCGCGTATGGGCGCCGCCGCAATACGCGAGCAGGTCGAGGGCGCGGCGTCGGCCGCGCAGTCGGCGCGGTCCGAGCTGGGCGGCGCTCAGCGCGAGCTCGAAAATCTACATTCAGGCGCGAATGAACGCGCGCGCACGCGCGGATTTTTGCAGCGGCGGCTCGACGCGACCGCGCAGCTCGAAATCGATCTGCGTGCGCGGCTGGTCGAGCTCGAATCCAGCGCGACGCTCGCTCGCGCCAATCGCGCCGAGGCTGGCGCTGTGCTCGCGCGCGAAATCGCAGCGGGCGGGGGCAACGAGAACGCCGACGCCGCGCTCAAGGAAATCTCGCTCAAGCACGAAGCGGCGAACAGCGAACTGAAGAATGCCGAGCGTCACGGCGAGGAATGCAAGGACGATCTGTCCGACGTCGTGCGCGAGACCGCCGTGATCCGCGGCCGTCTCGGCGATCTCGCCGGCGAGCGCGCCGATCTCGAAAAGCGTCTCGAAGCCACGACGGTCGAAGCGCCCGCACTGGTCGCCGCGCTCGAAGCGGCGCGCGAAGCGATGCGCACGGCGGAAGCCGACCTCGAAGCGTCGCGCGCGACGGCGACTGAGCTCGAAGGCGTGCGGCGCGAGGCGGCCGAGCGCGAGATCGAAGCGCGCACCGCGCTCGACCATCTGACGGCCCGCGTAAATTCGCTGCGCGCCGTGCTGGTCGCGCGCGGCGAACTTCAATCGAATCATTCGTCGGACGGCGTCGATCCACGGCTCCGCACGATACTCGAGTCGCTCAACGGCGATCGTCCCGCCACCGATCCTTCGATCCTGAAACAGGTCGTGCGCGCGCCGCTGGCGCTGGAACCGGCTCTCAAAGCGGTTCTCGGCGATCAGATGGACGCGGTGATAGTCGAATCGCCGCAGTTCGCATTGCGTGCGATCGAAATCCTCAAAGAAAATCGCGCCGGCCGGATGGACTTCGTGCAAGAACCGGATGCCGCAATCATGCCGCATCCCGCGATCAGCGCGCCCGGTATCGCGGGACGGTTGCTCGAGATGCTCGAAGTCGAGTCGCGCTTCTCGCCGGTCGCCGAAGCGATGCTTGGTCACGTAATGCTCGCCGACGACCTGCACTCTGCTCTCGCCGCATCGAATCTCAACGGTCACGGCACCGTTTTCGTCACCCGCGATGGCGACCTGGTGATGCCGGGGCGAATGATCAGCGGCGGCAGCGCCGAAGACAATCACGTGGCTGTGGACCTCGCAGCGATCGAAGCAGAGACGCGCGAACTGGCTCGCGCCGAAGAAGAGCATCGCACTCGAGTCGGCCAATTCGCCGCAGTTCGCACTGAGCGCGAGCGCGCGGACGCCGCGCTCGATCAGGGCAGGGGCCGGGCGCGCGAAGCCGAACGAGTCGGCAACGAACATCGAAGCGCACTCGCCCGCGCCGAACAGTCGGTCGCGCTCGCCGAAGCTCACGGCGGCAATTCGCGCCGGCGTTTGAGCGAACTCGCCGACCTGATAGTCAAGTCGAACGCGCGCCTTGAAGAGCTCGCAAAGATCGAGCAGGAGGCCCGCGCGCGTCTGGGCGTGATGTCTGCCGAGATCGTCTCGCTGCGCGCGGCGGCCGAAGAAATCGGTGCTGTGATGCTCGAAGCGGCCTCGAAAGTCGAAGCGCGCAAGTCGCGCCTCGGCGCGCTCGAAAGCGAGCTGGCGCACGCTCGGCGCGAGGCCGACGCGCTGGAAGCGCAAATCGACGAGCATCGCGCGACGTTAGACCGCTCGCATACCGAACGCGCCGAGTTCGAGCGCGAACTCGAAACTTTGTCTTCCCAGGATATCGC
>JBOHWI010000134.1:0-2305 GCA_050736675.1 Binatus sp. (SeqCode) | reverse complement strand
GCCAGGAATACAGCGGCTATCAACGTGCCGCGTGAACGCAATCGGAAATAGCGAGTCATGATTTACCGGGAATAAAAACTACGCGACCGGCGCCTCGGTTCCTGCGCGGTGTACATCTATTTGGCGGCAGCGTTGTGTTTGCCGTTGCCCGAAAGGGGAACGGAGCCCACGATCTCCAATCCGTAGCCCGGCAGATTCGCAAGCCGCGGCGTAGCGTCCGACATGATGATCATTTTGCGCACACCTACATCGCGCAGAATCTGCGCGCCGATTCCGTAATCGCGGAAGTCCGCCTCCGGCGTGTTAGCCCGCGTCGTCGCGCGGCGCGCCGGGTGCCCGCCGTCAAAATCCGACGCCAGCGCGTTGGACTCGCGCTTGAGATACAACAGCACGCCTTCGCCCGCCGCTGAAATCCGCTCCATCGCGGAGCGCAGCAGGTCGCGCGTGTTGCGAACGGAGTAGCCGAAGACGTCGCCGGGCAGGTACTCGCGATGCGCCCGCACCAGGATCGGCTTCTTCGGATCGACCTTGCCCATCACCAGCACCAGGTGCTCGGTGTGATCGATCAGGTTGCGATAGACGATCGCGCTGAACTCGCCGAACGCGGTCGGCAGCTTCGCCTCCGCGATTCGCTGGACCATCGTCTCGTTGCGCAGCCGGTACTCGATGATGTCCGCGACCGTGACGATTTTAAGCCCATGCACCTTCGCGAACTCGACCAGGTCGTCGCGCCGCGCCATCGTGCCGTCTTCTTTCAGAATCTCGCAGATGACGCCCGCCGGCTTGAGTCCAGCCAGCCGCGCGAGATCGACCGCGCCTTCGGTCTGCCCCGTACGCACCAGCACGCCGCCGTCGCGCGCGCGGAGCGGATAGACGTAGCCGGGCGTGATGAACTCGGCGCCGCTGGCGTCCTCGCGCACGGCCTGCAGAATCGTGGTCGAGCGATCCTGCGCTGAAATTCCCGAACCCGACGCGCGGCGCGCGGTTATCGCCGTCGTGAACGCCGTCCCGAGCGGCGCCTGGTTGTCGCCGATCATCATGCTTAAGCCCAGCCGGTCGATTCGCTCGGCCGACATCGGCAGGCAAATCAGCCCGCGCCCGAATTTGGCCATGAAGTTGACCGCCTCGGGCGTCGCCTTTTCGGCCGCCATGCACAAGTCGCCTTCGTTCTCGCGCTGCTCGTCATCCATCAGGATGATCATGTGGCCGCGGCGGGTTTCCTCGAGCGCTTCCTCGATCGAAATGAACGGCGGACGGGCTTTCCGGCGGGGATTTATCTCACCAAACATTGTGCGGCTCTCGCTAAAACTCTTACTCAACTATATACCGCCAGCCAAGCATCCTCGAAGGCCCGCGCGATGCTATCTTGGGCGGCATGGCGGCGGAAATCACGACGGCTGTGCTGCTGGCCGCTGGGCGCGGCAAGCGTCTGGGAGCGCTGACGACGAATACACCGAAACCGCTCCTCGATATCGCGGGTTCTCCCCTGATTTCGCACATCGTTGACGTGTTGGCGGGCGCGGGATTGGCGGATTTCATCGTCGTGACGGGCTACCTGTCGGATCAAGTCGAACGATGGGTGAAAACCTACCCGCGCGAAAATCCGGGAATCCAAATCACCTTCGTCAGGCAGCCGGAACTGAACGGGACCGCCGGCGCGCTGCTCGCGGCGAAGGCGCACCTCGCCGGCCAGGCGCGCTTCGTCTTCGGATGGGGTGATATCCTGATGGACCGCGCGAACTACCCCCGCTTCATCCATCGCGCGCGCAACGACACATACGATCTGCTGCTGGCGGTGAATCGCGTGAAGGATCCGTTTCGCGGCGCGGCGGTCTATCTCGACGCGCACATGATGGTCGAGCGGCTCGATGAAAAACCGGCGCCCGGAACCGCGCAAACCGAATGGAACAACGCGGGACTGTTCGCCAGCAGCCGGATAATTTTCGACTACCTCGAGCGGCTCGAACCGTCGGTGCGAGGCGAACTCGAACTTCCGGGCGCAATCGCGCAAATGATCGCCGACGGCCGCGTCGTGCGCGCGGTCGACATGCGCGGATTCTGGAGCGACGTCGGCACGCCCGAGGACCTCGAGGCTGCGCGCGCGTGGTTCAAGCCAAAGAGGAAGCGGCGATGAGTCTGCCGGACCCGTTGCGACGGGGGCGCAGTGACGGATGGGACGCCAAAGAGCTGGCGCGCGCTCGACTGCTCGCCAAGAGAGTTCGAGCGGATGCCGACGCGCGAGTCTTCGCGGCGCGCGCGCCCGGCCGCGTCAACCTGATCGGCGAGCACACGGACTACAGCGGCC
>JBOHWI010000133.1:0-9348 GCA_050736675.1 Binatus sp. (SeqCode) | reverse complement strand
CTCCATCAGCGCGTCGCTCTTCTCAAACGTATGGGGTTTCACGCCAACTCCTGTGCGATGACTTTCGCCGCATCGCAGGCCGTCCGCTGCGCGGCAGACGCTCGGTTGTCAGCGAGAATCCTATTTGCCGGCGCAAGCGTCAAGCCTGCAAAAGCGAACGGGCCGTGAGTCTGTTCTACTCACAGCCCGCGCGATTGATGCGATCGAGTTTGGTTAGTGGCGATACGCGGGGTCGTCCGGCCGCTGCGACAGCGGCAGCGCTCCCACGCGCACCAGCTCGTCCCGCAGTTTGGCTCGCGACAGCGGCTTGCACAGGACGGCGGATGCGCCGAGCTGGTAGCTCTCCGCGATATCGCGGTCGTAGAGGGAACTGGTTATAACGAACATCGGCACCGCGGTAAGCGCTTCGTTCGCGCGCGCCGCCTGCAACACGGAGAAGCCGCCATTGTCGGGCAAACGCAAATCCACCAGGAATAAATCTGGGCGGTCATGCTCAGTGAACTGTGCGATCATGAGCAGCGCCTCATCGGCATTTGCCGCATGCACCAATTCGATATCTTCGCCGAGCACCTGTCTTACTACGGTGAGCGCGATAAATACGTGGTCCGGATTGTCTTCAACGAGAAAAATCCTGACCGCGGGATTCAGTATGCTCAGTTCTTTATCTTGTTCTTTCTCTTTTTCCTGGTCGCTCATAGTTCCCCACTACCTCAAGAAATCCGGGCATATCCGGTTTCCAAAAGCCTTTAACGAACGTTGCCTGAACGAACCCGGGTGAAATCTCTGATCAGCCGAATATCCAATTGCCGTGCCATTGCTCCTAGCCTATGTTAGGAGTCACGACACGACGAGAGACATTATGCCTAGCCGACATATGATGTTGCGAGGGCGGTTGAAACCCTCGATAACCCGCAAATCGCGTATTTGGGCATGGAACATTGCGTCAATCCTGCACATCCTCCGCCCAATCTGCCAAGTTTCAATGTCCCGCAACGGCCAGCTTGTGGCAATAGTGCTACATTCGTTGCGGCGAGTGTGCCACGAAGGGACACAGCTTTTGCCATCGACATTGCAAATCGACTTACCGAACCGGTTCCGGATTTGGAAAGGATCGCAGCCTTTGCGAATTTCATGACCTCGAGATTCCTCAAATATCCCGTGCTACGAAAGTACCGCGCTCTGGTCAATGAAGACCTGACGGCTACGTACTCGCGCGACATCCAGAAATGGCTCCTGGTCGCGCCTGTGATCGGTGTTTTGACCGGTCTAATCATAGCCGGAATTGCGGTGCTCGTCCTCAACGTCATCTGGGCGGCATTACTTCCCTACTACCTTACGCATCATTGGGCAATCGTGGCCGGACTCGTCGGCGGATTCTTTGTTACGGGCCTGATAATGCAATTTTTCACGCCCGACCCCGATGAGCATTCGACCGAAGAAATCGTCCGTTCCTACCACGAGCATCAGGGCGACATCGACGTGCATCCATTCTGGTGGAAGCTGCTTGCGGCCGTGACCACTGTCGGTTCGGGCGGCAGCGCGGCGCTCGAAGGACCGAGCATCTACAGCGGCGGCGCGATCGGATCCTGGCTGTGGAGCAAGCTGCGCCGTTTCGGTCTGGAGGCGCGCGACCGCCGCATCATGTTGATCAGCGGCGCGGCTGCCGGTATGTCAGCCGTCTTCCGCGCACCGCTTACCGGCATCGTGTTCGCGCTCGAGATGCCGTACAAGGACGACCTCGCGCACGAGGCGCTGCTGCCGTCGCTGATCGCGTCGGTGGTCGCTTACGCGACGCTGGTGTCGATCGTCGGCGCGCAGCCTTTGTTCGGTTTTGCGGGCAGCACCAGCTTCCGGGCCCGCGACGTGTGGTGGTCGGCCCTGCTCGGGGCAGGCATCGGGCTCGTTGCGATCGTCTTCGACATCACGTTTCGGCGTGTGCGCAGATTTTCGATCGCCGCTCAGATACCGCACTGGTTGAAGACGACAATCGGCGGACTCGGCACGGCGCTGTGCGGCCTCGGGTTCGTGACCATCTACAACGGCCCACTCATTCCGATCGGCCCCAACTACGAGGCCGTGCGTTACGTTCTAAGCCATCCGGTTCCGACAGAGGTCCTGCTGGCATTCGCCGCGTTGAAGCTGCTCGCGACTATCTTCTCGCTCGGCTCGGGCGGCGTCTCCGCGATGTTCGTGCCGCTGCTGCTGGCCGGCTGAGCGATAGGCAAAGCCTACGCTCAGTCGATCGTTCACGCGACAACCCAAGTTCTCTTCGCGTCCGTCGGGATGTCGTCGTTCATCGCGGCCGGCTACAAGGCCCCGCTAACGGCGGTGGTCTTCGTCGCGGAAACCACTGGCGGCCATTCGTATATCATCCCGAGCCTCATTGGCGCGGCGGTCGCGTACGCAATCTCGGGCGAGGCATCGGTCTCCGGCGACCAGCATCTTCACGAGACCGCCAAACTCGCCGAGCTGTCCGGGATGGCGGTGCGTGACGTGATGCAGCGGGACGTAACCTCCGTACAAGCAAGGTCGACGATTCGCGAATTCGTCACGAGCGTCGCGGCCCATCATCGGCACACAGTTTTTCCGGTGTACGAAGGCGACAAGGTCGCGGGGACGATTTCGGTATCCGATGTAAGCCGGGTAGCGCCCGAGGCTTGGGACAAAACGATCGTCGGCGAGTTGGCCGACCACGGCGCGATCCGCGTGATGGAAGACTGCGACCTGAGCGAGGCGCTGCGGCTGCTGGTGCGAGAGCGCGGTGCGCAGATGCTGCTGGTAACGGACAGCAAGGGCGCGCTGCAAGGAATCGTCACAAAGACCGACATCCTGCGCGCAGTAAGAGTGTCGTCAGGAGCGCCGAAAGGTCATTGAAATCTGGTCATCACTCGATCCGCGAACAGGCGCATCGCGGCGAGCACGTTCTGATGGCCGCTGAGTCCGCCTATTTCGAACCAGCAAACCAGGCGCGAGAAATTGAACTGCTCTTTGAGTTGCGCGATACGGTCGATGCAGTACTCGGGATCGCCGAAAATCCCCATCATCGAATCGATGGTCGAGTAGTCGATCGTGCGCATGCGGCTGCGGACTTTCTGAAATTCCGCCTGATGACCGGGGGCCAGGCTCTGCGGCTCAATAATCTCGCTCACTGCGTTGAAATAGTTGCGCAGGCTCGGCTCGATCGTCGCGCGCACCTGAGCGCGATCGCGCCCGACGAACACCATCAGCGCCGCTGCCAGCCAATCGTCTGGACGCTCGTGCCCAGCGGCCTTTAGCGCATCGTCGTAAATCTTGAGACGCTCGGCGAGCACCGGAATCGGATTCACCGGGCCGCCGGCGAAGATTGGATAACGGTTCGCGCCGGCGAAGGTGAAAGTGTCGGCGCTGTTGGCGGCGAGCCGAATCGGCGGATGCGGCTGTTGCAGCGGTTTGGGAACCACCTCGACGCCGTCGGCGCGATTGTGCGTCCAGGCCGCCTTGACCGCGCCGAGCCCGTCCTCGAACAGCGCGCGGCTGTCCGCCATCTCGACCGCGTAGCCGCGATAGTTGAGCGGGAACGCGCCGCGGCCGGCGCCGAACTCGACGCGGCCGCCGCTCAGCACGTCGAGCGTCGCGACTTCCTCGGCCAAGCGAATCGGGTGGTGCAGCGGCATCAGGTTGACGGCCATGCCGAGGCGGATGTTGGCCGTGCGCTCCGCGATGGCGGCCAGGAGGATCAGCGGCGCCGGCATCACGGAAAAGCGCGGCGCGAAATGCACCTCGGCGAGCCACACCGTGTTGAAGCCGAGTCGGTCGGCCTCGGCTGCTTCCGCGATCAGTTCGCGATAGCGCTCGGCGGTGACCTGATTGGCGGCTTCGGGAAGCTGATAGAAGATGTCGAACTTCATTTTTCAGGTCTTTGCCCGAGCAGCCTCAGTAAGCGCCGAGGACGGCTACGCGCTCGCGATGGAACGCGGGCGAGCCGAAGTAGGACTCGTTGAAGCGCGCGCGTTTGAACCACAGATGCATGTCGTGCTCCCAGGTGAAACCGATGCCGCCGTGCATGAGGACCGCGCGGTCGGTGCCGCGGCTGTAGATATCGCACAGGCGCGCCTTCGCCATCGCAGCCACGCGCGAAGCGTCGGCGGCGCCCGTGTCCTGCGCGTGGGCGGCGTACCAGAGCATCGCGCGCGCGGGCTCGACGTCCGCGACGATTTCCGCCGCGGCGTGCTTGAGCGCCTGGAAAGATCCGATCGGCTTGCCGAACTGCTCGCGCACTTTCGAGTAGTCCACCGCCATCTCGAGCGCGCGTTCCATGCCACCGAGCGAGTCGGCAGCGAGCGCGACGGCGGCGACATCGATTAGCCTCTCGAAGAGAGCTGGTCCGCCGCCGTGCAGCCGCTTGGCCGGAGCGCTTTTAAGCTCGACGCTCGAGACGCGGCGCGTGAGATCCAGATTTTTGAGCGAGCGAATCGTAACACCCGGAGATTTTGTATCGACCACGAACAGACGAATATCGGAATCGCGCTTGGCCGCGACGACGATGAAGTCGGCCACGTTGGCATACGGCACGAACATCTTGGCGCCGTTGAGATGCCATCCTGCCCCGTCCTTCGCGGCGGTCGCTTTAATATCGAGCGGATCGAGGCTGCCCGCTCTTTCGACGACTGCAACCGTGCCGATTGCCTTGCCGTCAGCGAGCGCCGTGAGCCATTTCGAATTGAACTGGTCCGAGCCGCCGAGCTTCAGCGCGCTGGCCGCGAGCGCCGACGAGAACAGGAACGGCCCTGGCATCGCAGCGTAGCCGCCCTCTTCGAGAATCATCGCCATGTCGAGCATCCCGAGCCCGGCGCCGCCGAATTTTTCGGGGACGATCAGGCCGGTCCATCCGAGCTTTGCGATGTGCGCGTAGAGTTCGCGCGGATAGCCCTCGTCGGTGGCAATTGTTTTGCGCACGAACGTGGTCGGGCATTCGCCGCTCAGAAATGCGCGCGCGCTTTCCTTGAGCTGCTGTTGTTCTTCTGTGAGTCCGAAATCCATTGTTGTCCTTGCGCAGAATGTTAGCGGGACTTGGGCATCTTCAGGCCGCGCTCGGCGATTATGTTTTTCTGGATGTGCGAGGTGCCGCCGCCGATCACGAGGCCGAGAGAGAACATCCACTCATACGGCCAATAGGCGTGATCCAGGGCGGCTTCGTCGTCGCGCGCGAGCATCGCGTAGTCGCCCATCGCTTCCATCGCGGCCGTGGCCAGGTCGTGATTCAGCTCGGTGCCGACGAGCTTGTTGATCATCGCCTCGACGCCCGGATTCTTACCGCGAATCTGATCGGTGAGCTGGCGCAGCGCGTGAAAGCGCATCGCCTCGACGCGAATTTCCAGATCGACCAGCCGCTGGCGGAAGAGCGGGTCCTCGGTGAGCGGACGGCCGCCGCGCGTGATCGATTTGGCCAGAGCGAGCAGGCGGTTGAACCGCTGCTCGCCGCCGCTGGCCGAGCCGAGCATGTTGCGCTCGTGAAAGAGCGTGGCATTGGCGACGATCCAACCTTCGTTGAGCTTGGCGACAAGGTTCTTGCGCGGCACCCGAACGTTGTCGAAGAAAACTTCGTTGAAGCCGCGGTCGCCGGTCATCTGGACCAGCGGGCGCACGGTGATTCCCGGACTGTGCATGTCGATGAGGATGTACGAGATGCCGCGATGCTTGGGCGCTTCGGGGTCGGTGCGCACCAGGCAAAACATCATGTCGGCGTATTGCGCGCCCGAGGTCCAGACTTTCTGGCCGTTGACGACGAACTCGTCGCCGACGATTTCCGCGCGCGTCTTCAGCGCCGCGAGGTCGGAGCCCGCGCCGGGTTCCGAATAGCCCTGGCACCAGATTTCTTCGGCGGTGAGAATCTTCTGCAGGTAACGCTGCTTCTGATCGTCGCTGCCCCACGAGATCAGCGTCGGCCCGAGCATCCCGAGGCCCGAACCGCCGACGAGATACGGCGCCCTGGCGCGAACCATCTCGTCGTTGACGATCGACTGCCGCACGGGATCCATCGCCTGTCCGCCGTATTCCTTCGGCCACGCGAGCGCGACGTAGCCCGCGTCGTTTAGGCGGCGCTGCCACGCCTTGGCCCGCGCCAGCCAGGTCTTGTCGTCGCGGCCCTCTCGAGTGTCGGGGAGGCCGCTCGTCGGCACGTTCTCGGCCAGCCAGTTGCGGACCTTGAGTCGGAATTCGTCTTCTTCGGGCGTGAATTGAAGATCCATGGGCGAGCCACTCCTGCGGTCGTAATTGCGATTCGATCGTACCGCGGCTTCGCGACCAGCATAGACAAAATGGCACCGTTGCGAAAAGCGCGCATCACACGCTGGCGCCGCGGTTGCGCCGCGTTCTCAACCTTGCCACGGATATTCCGATGACATTTACGAAGCGGCTTCGCGAGCCGATCATGCGCGGCGAAATAACGTGCAGCGTTCGGATTTGGCAGAGCCCGCACGTCAAGATTGGCGGGCACTACAGATTGGTCAACGGGTTCATCGAAGTGACGTCGATCCGGCGCATCACGCTCGCGGAGGTCACGCCTGAACTGGCGCGGCGCTCGGGCTTCGCCGGTGTCATCGATCTATTGAAAGTGGCGAAACACGGGCCGGGCGAGAACGTCTATCTGATCGAGTTCGAATACCATGCGGACAGAACGAAACCGATTGCCCGCTGAAATCGGCGTTGTTAGAGTTTGAGGGCGATCACGCGATAGACCGGGGTTCACTAGATGGCGACGACGATCACGAGCGAATGTATCAACTGCGGAGCGTGCGAGCCCGAATGCCCGAACACGGCGATCTACGCGGGCGGAGTACCGTGGGAACTCAACGGCACTCCCGGCGCTGCGATCGCGCAGGACATCTATTACATCGTGCCGTCGAAGTGCACGGAATGCGTCGGCTTCCACGACCATGAAGCCTGCGCCGCGGTATGCCCGGTGGATTGCTGCATCCCCGACCCCGCCAATCTCGAAACCGAAGGCGTGCTACTTCAGCGTGCCCGCGAATTGCATCCCGAGACGACCTTTGCCGACGACGCGCCGTCGCGCTTCCGCAAAGAAGGCGGAGCGCAGGCGCCGGCAGAAGCGGCCAACGGTGCTGCCGTCGCAGTCGCTGCGCCCGCGCCGGCGCCCGTCGCAGCGCCCAAACCTGCAGCGGCGGCTCTCGCAGCAACCGCGCCAACCTCGGCCTCGAGCGCGGAGTCCAATCCGCTGGCGTGGGAAGTGCCTGTCATCTGCAAGGACTGCAATGAGCCGTGGACGATTCCGTATCGCCTGTTCGAGAAAGGCGTGGTGTTCCATTGCCCGTCGTGCTCGGGCTCGTTCGTGCCGAAGGACGCGATGTACCGCGCCGTGAAAGAAACCTTCGAGGGTTTCTACAATCGGAGAAAGGCGGATCGAGAGGCGTTCGAGCGCAAACGCGAGCGCGAAGCGGCGGCGTTCGAGGCGAAGCAGGCGGCCGAGATGGAAGCGTTCAAGCAGAAGCTCGAGGCGCTGGCGCTTTCCATGAAGCCGGCGGGCAAGCTGGTGAAGCCGACGGGCATCGCGTCGATGTTCAGCTAGCCGAGCGCAGGTACTTCAAACACGTAGCCGTGGCTCTTCAACTGCTCGCGGATCGTTTCGATGTGGGCGGGGCCACGGGTCTCCAGTTCCAGCATCACGCGGGCGCCGCCGATGGCCACGTCGCGGCGGGTGCGATCGTGATCGATCGCGCGCACATTGGCGCCGGTCGCGGCGATCGCCGACACCAGCTTGCCGAGCTCGCCGGGGCGATCGCGCAAATCGACAGCGACCCGAAACAGCCGCCCGACTTTCACCAGGCCGTGGCCGATAATCCGATCGAGCAGGTTGATGTCGATATTGCCGCCGCTCACGACCAGCACCACGGTTTTGCCTTTCAACTCGTCCTTGAGTTTGAGCGCGCCCGCGAGCGCGGCGGCGCCGGCGCCTTCGGCCAGGAGCTTCAGGCGCTCGAGCATCATCAGGACCGCTTCGCCGATTTCGAAATCATCCACGGTGACAGCGCGTTTGACTCGCCCGCGCATCACTTCGAACGGAATCGCGCCGATGCGGCCGGTGGCGAGGCCGTCGGCAATCGTATCGACGGGACGGCCTATCGATGCGGGCGCGTCGGCGGCCAGGCTCGCTGAAAGTTGCGGCGAGCCGGCGGCCTCGACGCCGATCACCGCGGCGTGGGGCGCGCGTAGCGCAAGCGCGGCCGCAATGCCCGCGATCAATCCGCCGCCGCCAACGGGAACAATTACGACATCGGGTGCAACTTCGTCGGCGATTTCCATGCCGACGGTGCCTTGACCCGCGATCACATCGGGATCGTCGTACGCGTCGATAAAGGTCGCGCCGCGTTCGGCGCATATCTTCGCCGCCGCCGAGCGCGCCTCCTGGTAGTCGACACCTTCGAGCACAACTGACTGGCCGTAGCTGCGGGTCGCATCGATCTTGGCAATCGCCGCCGTCGTCGGCATCACGATCGTCGCGGTGACGCCCGCGCGAGTGGCGGCGTAAGCGAGCGCCTGGCCGTGATTACCGGCGCTCGCGGCGACGACGCCGCTGGTCTTCTGCTCGTCGCTCAGCGTCATGAGCCGGTTGTAGGCGCCGCGAATTTTGAATGATCCGGTCTTCTGCAAGTTTTCGGGCTTGAGCAGTACGTTCGCGTCGAGAATTCGATCGAGCGTCGCGCTGCGAATCAGCGGCGTCGGCCTGATGATGTCCTCGAGGCGGCGGCGCGCCTCTTCAATCCGTTCGGGCAAGGGCGAGCTGGTGGAAGGCATCGAAAGATCTAGCGATGCGCGGGCGGAGTGAATTGTCGCGCCGTCGCCTCGCCCAATGAATCGCCCACGAAGTCGATTTGCGTGCAGGCGCCGCTCTTGTAGTCGAGATCGAGCAGGAGGTTGCGGATGGCGCGGCGCTTGATCGAGGCGATCAGGCCGGCGACGGCCTGCGGATCGGCGCTCGAGATCGACGCGACTTCGGCGGCGGCGAGATTGCTGATGCGGCAAAACTCGCGCGCACGATCTTCGTTGGAGAACGCGAGCACCCCGGCCCAGGTCGCGCCTTTTTCCTGGAACACAATCAGCGCGCCGGCGGAATCGAGGAGCAGATGCAGCTCTTTGGGAATCGAGGAACTCACGCGCTTTCGACCGTGAGTTTGCCCGTGCGGATAGCAGCCGCGCGCTCGCGGACCAGCGCGGGGTAAGTATAGTAGTGGTCGCCGCTCAGGTGCAGGAATGAGTCTATGTCAACGTCGTCGAGCTCGAGCTCCGCGATTGCGCACTCGGCAGAATCGCGGTCGGGAGACTTGACGATCGAATCGTAGAGCGCGCGGCCCT
>JBOHWI010000132.1:0-2290 GCA_050736675.1 Binatus sp. (SeqCode) | reverse complement strand
GGCCTGACCCTTCATCTACTACCAGTATAAATCTTATACAGCTTAGACGCGCCTTGAGCGCTTTAGCCATCTTTCTTAGCCGACGGCCTGTCGAATACTCCAGAGCCATCGCTATTGCAAGGCTGGTAACTGATGGTTTCTCAGGCTGAATTACAGGCCGAAACGAGCGCGTCAGCGGTCGAACAGTGAAGAAGCTTTGCGCAGAAAAATTCAGGCTAACCTGGCAAGCGGACTTATCCGCGATCCCTACTTCAACACTTCGCGCAGCTTCTCTCGATCGAAGCCGGCGATCATTTGTTTGCCCGCTACGACGATTGGACGCTTGATTAGGTTTGGCTCCTTCGCCATCAGCGCTAGTGCCTGCTCGGCCGTGAGCGATTTGCCTGTCAGGCCCATCGCTTTGAAGGTTGGACTGCGCGGATTCAGAAAATCGCGCGGGTCACGGCCCGCGAATAGTTCCTTCAGCTCGGACTTGCTGAGAGGAACCTTCGCGTAGTCGCGCTCGTCGAGCTCGACGCCGAGATCCTTACGCAAGAAACTTCTTGCGTCGCGGCAGGTAGTTCAGGTCGATTTCCACAAAAGACGAATCTTCTGCATACGCGACTCTCCTTATCCTCGGAGCAAAGGCAGAATCTAACAGAGAGAGGAGACACAGCGGCTATTCGATATTCGAGCCGCCTGCCGATCCGGGGGCGGGACCGGCACCGTGGTCGAGCGGCTGACCGCCAGCCGACGACGACGCGGTAGCTGACGGCCCCGACGGCGGCAGCGGAGTTATCGGCGCGACGCTGCCGGAACTGGCGGTCGTAGTCGTAGTAGTCGTCGCGCCCACCGTCGGGCTGTTCTCCGGCGCGGTGACGTTGGGCGGCGTGTCGGTCGGTCCGCTGAAATTGAGCGGCTGCTGGCCCGCGAGCATTTGCGGCGTCACGACGTAGTCGCCGCCGAGCGCGCTGCGCCACACCGTGTTGGCCGCCTGCAGATTGCCGGCGGTCACCAGGTAAGTCCCGCCGCCGATAATTCCGCCGAGGATCGCGTAAACCATCTTGGCCGGGATATACAGAAGATTGCAGACGAGAGCGCCCGCGCCGTAACCCGCGCCCGGCCAGTTGACGTCGTTGGCCTGCGGCTGCGGCACTTGCGTCGTCGCCGGCTGCGTCTGCGCCGCGGCGTATTCAGCCAGCGGACCGGCCGGCATCGCGAGCATCACCGCCAATCCGACCGCGATCATCGCGAATCTGAAACTTCCTTTCTTCATGATTTCCTCCACCACCACCTCGAACGTTTAAATTGCTACTCCGTCCTGACCACTGCCTCGCTCGGCAACAACTCTATCAAGTGACGAAACGCGCGCTCGAGGTAGTCGGCATTCTTGGACTCGAGCGTTAACTTCACGCGGAAATCGGGATCTCCGATCCGCGGATACGAACCCAGCATCAAGTCGGGAAAATTGCGCATGCAGTCGTTCAGGTATTCCGCGATCACTCCCTCGTTGGCACTTAGGTAAATCGCGCGCATGAAAAACGGGTCGCTCGCAAAGCGCGGGCTCAGCGCGCGCAGCTTGGCCTCGAACAGTTGCGGAATTCCGGGCAGCACGTACACGTTTTCGATCTGCACGGTTGGAAAACGGACGTCGCCGGCTTCGTTGAGCACGGCGCCCTCGGGCACTTCGGCCATCTTGAGGATCGAGTCGGGCGCGCGCTCGCGAGAATGTTCGCGGATGAGTTTTTCCAGCGCCGGATTCATTACCAGGCGCCGGTTGAATGCGCGCGCGACACCTTCCATCGTGAGATCGTCATGGGTCGGGCCGACGCCGCCCGAGGTGATCACGAAATCGAAATTGCGCGAGCAGTACGCGACCTCGCCGGCTATGAGATCGAGCTCGTCGGGGATAGTTGCGATACGAGCGAGGGCGACGCCAATCTTGCGCAGCTCGCGGGCCGCGAAGAACGCGTTCGAGTCCTGAACCTTGCCGGAAAGGATTTCGTTACCCACCACCACCAGCGCGCAACTGCGTTCTCGCATTCGACTGCACGGTTCCTTGCGCGATCCGCCTCGACCGCCATTATCGCAAGCGGCGCCTATCAGCGGCAATGGGGTGCTTACGACGGCCCGGAGCCCTCGATGTCGGGCGCCGACGCCTCGATAAACTCCTTCAGCCGCCGCTTGAGCCGCGTTTCTATCTGCCGCACGCGCTCGCGGCTGATACCGAAGCGCGCGCCGATCTCCTGCAGCGTCTCGGGATCCTCCGCCAGCAGCCGCGCCTTGAAAATCTCCAGCTCCTTGCCCGCCA
>JBOHWI010000131.1:0-7825 GCA_050736675.1 Binatus sp. (SeqCode) | reverse complement strand
GGTTCGGAGTTTCGCGCCCACCTCATGAATCACATCGCAGCAATCCTAATCCTTGTCCTCCTGCTGTTTGGGCCGCTCGCCGTCGCAAAGATCGAGCACAACATCGAGCTCTTCTGCTTCGCGCTCGGTCTGCTTGCGACGCTGCTCGGCACCGGCTTCACGCGGCAGTTGATTCTCGACGCGCTGCACGAGCCGATCGCTATAAGCATCGCCGTGGTAGTCGCGGCGCTGCTCTTCCGATGGGCGCGGCCCAGGCTCGACACGGTGTTCGGGCATCTGCGCGGGCGGGTATCTCGACCGGTACTGACCGCGGCCTCGGTCTTCGCCATCGCATCTATCTCGAGCATCATCACGGCGATCGTCGGCGCGCTAGTTCTAGTCGAGGTGATCGGCCTGCTTCATTTCGCAACAGACAAGCGCGTACGCGTGACGGTTGCCGGCTGCTTTGCAATCGGCATGGGCGCGTCGCTGACCCCTATTGGTGAGCCGCTCTCGACGCTGGCCGCACGGGCGCTCGACCTGCATTTCCTGGGACTGTTCGAGTTGCTGGCGCCGTGGGTATTTCCCGGCGTGCTCGCGAGTTCTATCGTCGCGGGCGTGTTCGCGCGCGGCGAATACTCAGAGGCGGGCGCCGGGGCGCACGTGCAGCAATCGTACGGCGCGATTCTCCTTCAAGCCGGCAAGGTGTTTGCCTTCATCGCGGGCCTGGTGCTGATCAGCCACGCGTACGGCCCGATCGCCAACGAGTACGTCAGCGTGATGAGCAACGACCTTCTGTTCTGGGCTAACACCGTGTCCGCCGCGCTCGACAATGCGACCCTGGTCGCGCTCGAAGTCCACAGCATGACGCTGCCGCGCGCACGCGAGGCCATTCTGTCGCTGCTGGTTTCGGGCGGGATGCTGATACCGGGCAACATCCCCAACATCGTCAGCGCGGGCGCGCTGAGAATCGGAAGCGCCGCGTGGGCGAAAATCGGCGTGCCGATGGGGCTGGTGTTGCTGGGCATTTATTTTGCTGTATTAAAATTGCCGGGCTGAACGAAAGAGAAATAGGTGCAGATTGCACTGGATCCTGACAGAGCTCCGTGCCATTCGGCGTGTGAAGCTGCATGAATATGCGCCAACTGCCCATTTGATGGGCGTTGTGTTAGTGAATATTTCGTGAGAGAAAACCGGTCTCAGAGATCGATCAACCAACTAGTACGAATATGCCGCTCCGCTTAAGCGGTCAGGAGGGTTACGGGTTCGATGACGCCTAAACAAGTTCTCCAAATGATCAAAGACAAGGGCGTGGTAATGGTCGATGTGAAATTCATCGATCTGCTCGGCACGTGGCAGCATTTCACTGCCCCGATTTCCGAGTTCAAGGACGAAGCCCCGTTCGACGAAGGCTTGGGCTTCGACGGCTCGTCGATTCGCGGATGGCAGGCGATAGACAACAGCGACATGCTGGTGATTCCCGATCCGGACACCGCGGTGATGGATCCGTTCACCAAGGATCCGACGCTGAGCATCATCGCCAACATCTCGGATCCGATTACCCGCGCCGAATACACGCGCGACCCGCGCAACATCTCGCGCAAAGCCGAGGCCTACCTGAAGACCACCGGCATCGGCGACTCGGCCTACTTCGGGCCCGAGCCGGAGTTTTTCATCTTCGACTCGCTGCGCTACGACACCACGCAGAATTCGAGCTACTACTACATCGATTCGAACGAAGGTAACTGGAACAGCGGGCGCGAGGGCGCGGTCAAGGTCGGCGCGAACCTCGGCTTCAAGGTCAAGAACAAGGCCGGCTACTTCCCGGTGCCGCCGGTCGACACCCTGCAGGACATCCGCACCGAGATGGTGCTCGAGATGGAGCGCGTCGGCATCCGCATCGAGAAGCAGCATCACGAAGTCGCGACTGCAGGCCAGGCCGAAATCGACATGCGCTTCCAGACGCTGACCAAAATGGCCGACTGGCTGACCTGGTACAAATACATCGTCAAGAACGTCGCCGTGCGCCACGGCATGACTGCTACCTTCATGCCCAAGCCTATTTTTGGCGACAACGGCACCGGCATGCATACCCATCAGAGCATCTGGAAGGGCGACACTCCGCTGTTCGCGGGCAACGGCTACGCCGGGATGTCGGAAACTGCGATGCACTACATCGCGGGTATCCTGCATCACGCGCCGACGATCGCGGCCTTCACCAATCCGGGCACGAACTCCTATCGCCGGCTGGTGCCGGGCTTCGAGGCGCCGATCAACCTCGCGTACTCGTCGCGCAACCGCTCGGCCTCGGTGCGAATACCCATGTATTCGCCGTCGCCCAAGGCCAAGCGCATCGAAGTGCGCTTCCCCGACCCGACCTGCAATCCGTATCTCGCGTTCTCCGCGATGCTGATGGCGGGAATCGACGGGATTCAGCGCCGGCTCGACCCGGGCCAGCCGCTCGACAAGGACATCTACGCACTCACGCCGGCCGAGCTGGCCGAGGTGCCGAGCATGCCCGCATCACTCGACGAATCGCTGGGCAACCTCAAGAGGGATCACGAGTTCCTGCTCAAGGGCGACGTCTTCACCGAGGACCTGATCGAGACCTGGATCGAGTACAAGATGTTGAACGAAGTCAGCGCGATTCGGCTGCGCCCCCATCCGTACGAATTCGCACTCTACTACGACGCGTAAGCACGGCACTCGCGCCGGGCAAGAAGGAAAGCGGCGGGCCTCAGGGCTCGCCGCTTTTTTTGGCGTTGGTGAAGCGTCAGCCGGCGCTATTTACCAGTCCCGGTTAGCGGAACCGTCTGGTTGGCGCCTGTCGCATTATCGAAGATCGTCAACGTGGATCCCTTCAGACCCGGCGTAGCGGGGCCAAACACCAGTTTGAGCTTGCACTTCTTCCTCGGGAAAAGCTGCTGTGGGCAGTTCGTGACGAAAGCCGGCGGATTGGGGAACCCGAACTCCTGCGGGTTAGTCACCGGAACCGAAAATGTGATCGGGTTTGCGAAGGTGATGGGCGGTCCCGTCTTGGCGGGATTGCTGAGCGTAAATGTCGCCGATTTGACGTGCCCCACCTTTACTTTGCCGAAGTTTTTCGCCGGCGGTTTAATCTTCAGAATTCCCGGTACCGCGGTCGCCGTCGCGGTGGGTGTCGCTGTTGAAGTTGCCGTAGCAGTCGCGGTTGCGGTTGCCGTCGGCGTGCCGCCGGTTGACGTTGCAATCGGCGTCGGCGTCGCGCCATTCGGCACATTCAACGACACCGTATCGATCGCAAAATCGGTGCAGTCGCCGGTGCAGGCGGTGATGCTGAAAACGACCTTGCTGATGTTGGCGGCGGTTGTGTCGATGGCGCCGATGAAGGTCGCGTCGCCGGCGACGTCGCTCATTAGGTTGAACGGACCGCCGAGCGACGTGACCCCATTGAACGGCTGGATCGTCGCCGTGAACTGCGCCGGGCCGTCGGCCTGGATGAAGGCGCCTGCGGCCATCACGTTCTTCGAAGTGAAATTCACCGTCAGCGGACCGTTGCCGCTGTTGCCGGTATCCGCCGTCCAGATCAGGCTGTCTCCGCTGCTGAATCCGATGCTGCCGCCAAGACTCCAACTGCACGGTGTCTCAGGACATACCACGGCAACCAGGCTGTGCGGACCCGCAAGAGTGACCGATCCGGTCAATCCGTTGCTTGAAGTGAAAGCGGGAGTGGCTGATAGGTCGGTCGCGTCGGCGCCCAGTTGTGACCATACAATTGTATCGTTGGCGCTCAAACCGCCGAGGCTGCTCACCACCGACACACTGTCCGCCTGCGCCGCGCTGGTCGCGAACAGGATCGTAAAGATCGCGGCGCCGAGGTCGTGCAACGTAAATTTACGCATTGATGCCCCTATCTTCCAAGTTCTCCAGCGCCCTCACTTGCGCGCCGAGTTAATTCGTTCCGCCCGGCGGGCACACTTTTGCATTACCCGCAAATGTGCCGTTGTCGGAGAACTTACTGCCAGTGCCGATGGAAGGACTTCCGTAGAACCATGAGAAGAACGCCAACTCCTGTGGATGGTATGTGAAGCTGGACAGCGACACGGATGGAAACAGCGTGCCGCTCAACGGGTCGCCGACTTCAAGGTTCCCCTGACAGCCGCCCACCTGGCCGATACCTCCCCATGCCGGAGTCGGATTGGTGCCGAGCGGGTCGTCCATCCATTCGCCGACCTCATGGCTCAGGACGCTTATATCTTTAGTCCCGGAGCTGAAGGCGCCGGTGCTGTCAAAGTCGGCCGGCGAGTAGGTCTGTACCGGGTTTCCGAAAGAGTTGTGGAAACCGAGAATACAGCAGTTGGCGCTGGTGTTAGGTAGATAGGGGTTAGCCATGACCACGTTGTACAGGAGAATAATCGGGAAAGAGGTAGGGCCTCCGCCATGTGCAGTTACGAAGGGGATGATCGTGCCTTGGACGAATGTGTCAAAGGCGCCGATATCCATGATTCCCAGGTTTCCACAAAAACCGCCGGTGAAAGTCCCTCCCTTGTTCGTCGGCACGGTGAAAGTTTGCTCGGCCAGCGTCGTGACCGGGCTGAGCATCGTATGGTAGCGATCCCCGGTAGGCGAAACGTTCTCCATCAAGAAGCTGGCCCGCTGAAAGGCGTCGATATATTGGGTCGTACCTATACTCGTGCCGTTCATTGTGAACGCCGCATTTTGAAAGATCGGCGAATTTTGAAACACCGTCAGCGGCACCTTACTCGAGAGGCAGGTCGCGTCGGCCGCCGAGGGATCAAACACGGTTGTATCGGGCATCTTGACCTTCAGGGGGACAATAAAGGTGGGGACGTTAGTCGTTCTGGCGCCGTGGAAAAACGGACTGCGTCCCACCATCACGCCTGAATAATGATTGCTGTCGCGGCTCGCCGTAGTGGTGTAGCCCCACATCGGGATCGTTGTGGCCGCAGCGGAACCGCGCATTGCCTCCTCGGTGCTGACGCCCTGCAGCGGGTAATACGTGTAGTAGGCCGGTAGCGGACCAGAGGGAAGTTGCACGGGCTCCTGCGCGAACGCCACTGGTGCAGATGCGCAGCAGACCACCGTCGCAACTATCAACAGCGTCAAAAAGATCTGCTTCATTTCTAACCTCCCACCTAAGACACAGCCTCTCCGACTCGCCGAGAATATCATACAAATTGTATGCGACCGGCATACGTACACGAACCGTGCGAGGAACAGCAACCAGAATGATGGCAATGGCAGGCTGAGAGAGTCGCCAGCTACATCAGCGAGTGGTAAGAGGACTTCCTTTGTTAGGCCACTGCCCGGTCGCTCATCACTATGTGTTAGTGCTTGACCCGGCGATTTCGGATCAAGCCGGCTTCTCGCGGGCGAGCGCTTCGACCTTTTCGAGCCGCTCCTGCAACTTCTTGTTGTCGTCGCGCAGCTTGTCGATATCTTCGCGCAGCCGCTGCCCTTCCTCGACGCGCGTGCGGCCCTCTCCGATCGACGTGATCGCGTCGTTCGCATGGCGCTGGATGCGGCCGTCGAGGTCGCGGTCTGCCAGCCGGCGCAGCGCGGGCAGAGCGCGCGGATCGGCAATCTCGGCGAAGGCGGACGGGATACGCATCCGCACCATAAACTCGCGATCGGCGGCGAGCGGCGCCATAAAATCGAGAATCTCGACGCGCCGGTTGTCCTTGAGCGCCGCAAATCGCGCCAACGCCCCGACTGCGGCCACGCGTGCGCGCGCCGGCTTGCCGTACGCCGAAAATTCTCGAGCCACGTCGATCGCGCGCTCGTCGCGCAGCTCCGCCATCCCGGACAGCGCGTGCGTCCGTATCACGTCGAGATACGAGCCGCGCTTCAGTGCTTCCGTCAGATGCGCGAACGCGCGCTCGTCGCGCGTCTTGCCCAGCGATAGGACTGCCTCGGCCTCGACGAAATAACTTTCGTCGCCCTTCGCGGCCACCTCGGCCAGCGCGGACGCCGCGAGCGCGTTGCCGCGGAAGTTGCCGAGCGCGCGCACGACGGCGCGCCGCGCCTTCGGGTGCGGCAGCTTGAGTCCTTCGCTCAGCGCGTCGAGCGCGGCTGACGTGCGAATCGTGCCGAGCGCGGTCGCCGCATCTGCCTGCACACCCCAGAACTTGTCTGTAAGCATCGCGTCGCGCAGCGCCCCGGTAGCCTGGGGGCTGCCCTCGATGCCGAGCTCGCGCGCGGCCGCGGCGCGCCCGATCGCTTCAGGCGCATGCCGCAATGCGGCTTCGAGCGCCTCGCGGCCGCGCTTGTGCTTCAGCGTCTTCAGGACGTCGTGTTCCGGATCGAAGCGCACCGCCTTGGGCGCCTTATCCATGACGAACGTGAAACCCTGCTCGCGCTCCTTTATTTCAACGCGATGGCGCGTCTCGTGCCCCTCTGCATCCATCAGCGCAATCGTGACCGGAAAGCTGAACGCCGGCACGATCGTATCGCCGGTCTTGTGCGTCTGCTTGACCGTGACGCTGAGCAGCTTCTTCTTATCGTCGAAGGAACTCGAGACTTCGATTTCGGGATGCCCTTCCTTGTACACCCATTGGTCGAAGAAAAAATCCAGGTTGCGGCCTGTCGTGTCCTCGAACGCGCGCTGCAGATCCTGCGTGATTACGTTGGCGCCGCGATGGCGCGTGCAATAGAGATTCAGCGACTTGAAAAACAGCTCGTCGCCGGTGACGCGCCGGATCATGTGCAACACCAGGCTGCCTTTTTCGTAGAGATGGCGATCGAACAACTCGATCGGATTGCGATAACGGTTGCAAACGATCGGCCGCCGGTAGTGATTGGCGTCCTCGTCGAGGTACGCCTCGCGATCCTGGCGGAGGTTCCACGCGAACTCGTCGGCGCCGAGATTTTCCTCGCACCACAGCGCCTCGAAGTAGGTCGCAAAGCCCTCGTTGAGCCACGCGTGGGCCCAATCGCGGCAGGTCAGCAAGTCGCCCCACCATTGATGGGCCAGCTCGTGTGCGACCAGCGGATCGCTCTTGAAGTCGAGATGCGCGCGCGCGTCGTGCAGCGTGCTCTCGGTTTGCGTCGTCGCCGACGTATTTTCCATCCCGCCGAAAATAAAATCGGCGACCGCCACCTGCGCATACTTGGCGTATGGATATGGCACGCCGATCGCGCGCTCGAAAAACTGGATCATCTTCGGCGTGTTGCCGAATGCGCGTCGCGCGTCCTCCTCTCGTCCCGGCGCAACGTAGTACGTCACGGGAGTGTTGCCGGCGCGTTCTTCGATCATCGTGAACTCGCCGGCCGCCAGCGTCATCAGATACGCGGAGTGCGGCACGTCATGCCGCCAGTGAAACGTGCGGGTCTTTGCCGCGGCGTTCGATGACGTTCCGATCAACGCGCCGTTGGAAACCGCCGTGAACTTTTCCGGCACGGTCGCGATAACTTCACTGGTCGTTCGATTGTTGGGATAGTCGTAACAGGGAAACCAGTAGCGCGAGTCTTCGTCTTCGCCCTGCGTCCACGCTTGCCGCGGCTTGTTCGGATACGCCTCGTCGGGGCCGACAAAATAAAGTCCGCGCCGCGGCTGACTCGCATAATCGATCGCAATTTCGATTTCCTCGCCGGCGCCGAGCGCGCGCGGTATTGCGATCCGCAGCTTGCCGTCGGAGGTCTCAAAGGTCGCCGGCTCGCCACCGGCGCGCACGGCCTTGATCTCGAGCTCGGCCGCGTCGAATTCGATTCGCTCGAGCGGGCCGGTGATCGCCGACAGTCGATGCGTCGCGGTGCCGGAGATTTTCTTCGCGTCGAAGTCGAGCGCAACTTCGAGCTTGATATGCTTGATGTTGGCGGCGCGGTCGCGCGCCCACTTCGCCTCGAC
>JBOHWI010000130.1:0-3433 GCA_050736675.1 Binatus sp. (SeqCode) | reverse complement strand
CCTCGAACGAGGCCCGGTTCACCGGCGCTTACGAAATCTGGACGCTGAATCTTTCCACGCTGGCCGAGGACCGCCATCGCTTCACCTTCAACGACAGCGAGCCGGTGATAGGCGGCGTGAGCGCCTTCCTGTCGCTGCCCGCTCAGGTGTTCGCCGAGCGCGCGACCGGCAAGAAACTAATCTCGAGCGATCAATGGCAGGCGTTCGAGGCGGTGCAGACGCGGGTCGAGGCCAAGCTGGTCGCGGCGACCAAGCTCTACCTGGCGACGGCGTCGATTCGCGACGCCGGTCCGCTGAATCCGCTCGAGACGGCGAAGGCCCTGCTCGATCGCGGCGACGGCGAGGACGCGATGGCGGTCTTCAAGTCGGCGGGAGTTAACAATCCCGAAGTTCAGCGGATGATCGCCAATGCGCAGGGTCAGTTGCGGCGCAGTGCGGCGAATGCGCTGCTCGGACGCACGCTCGGAGCAATGGCGGGCGGGAATGCGGGCGCGGCGCGCGTCATCCTGGCCGACTACGAGAAGGCGCCGTCGGCCGAGAGCTCGCGCGCGGATTCGATCAGGCGGGTGCTGGCTTACGTGCCCGACCGTCACACCGAATCAAGCTACGACGGTGTGATGAAGAGTGACGTGCCCGCGCTCGACCATCAGGCATTCGTCGCGATGATCAAGCAGCTGTTCAGCGAGCAGACCGGCTCGGTGCCCGAGGACGTGATCGTCAGCGCCAAGGACCTTACGATCGAGGACAAGGACGCGCCGAAGGGGCTCAAGGAACAGCTCGACAGCTATGCGGGCGCGCTCGGGCGCAGCGCGTGGCTGATGAGCCTCAAGTGCGGATGCGACGCGGGCGCGGTGCTGACGGCAGAAGCGGTGGGGGATGCGCTGCTGAAGGCAAAGTATTCGCCCTCTTTCACGCGGCCGCAGGTAGGGCTACCCTAGGCAGATTAACCAGGTTCGATACGGAAGACCCATGAGACATTGCGCATACTGCAAGAAGCAGCCGTCAGTCGGCAACAACGTCAGTCACGCCAACAACAAGACCAAGCGGCGCTGGAATCCCAACCTGCAGGAAGTGCGCGCCGAGATAAACGGCAACGTGCGCCGTATCCTGGTCTGCACGCGATGTATCCGCGCGGGCAAGGTCAAGAAGAGCGCGTAGCTACTCCCTCCCTGCTAATCACAGCAAGGCGTCGAGCTTTTCCGGCGGGCGCGCGATGATCGCGCGCTTGCCGCGAATCACGATTGGGCGCTGCATCAGCTCGGGATGCTCGAGCAGGAGCGCGACCACCGCCTTCTTGTCGACGTATTTCGCCGGATCCAGCCCGAGCTCCTTGAAGCGCTTGTCCTTGCGGACCAGGTCGGCGGCGGGGCCGTCAAGCAGGTCGATGATCTTCTCCAGCCGCTCGCGGGTCGGATGGTCCTTTAGATATTCGACGGTGTCGAACTCGACACCGCGCGCGCGAAGCATCTCGATCGCGCCGCGCGAATTGCCTCAGCCAGGGTTGTGATACAGGGTAATGCGTTCCATCGTTTTCCTCATTTTCGAGCGCAAGTGAAAAAACGTCGCCTCAAATGCGGGCGCGTAGTTCCTAACTCTGAACCCTCGCCTAACCTCTCCGTAGAATAGCGGGCGAGGGACCGGAAAGAATAGGACCGCGGGCTTTGATGGAGACGGCGGTTGCGGCTACAATCCAACCCGCGCGAAGCCAATTGCCGTGGAGTCGTCGTGAAAAACATTTCCAATCGCAAGTCCGGCCGCACTCTTAGTTTCGCGGCGGCAGCTGTATCGGTTGCGGTCGCCGCGGTTCTGGTGGCCGGAGCGCGGATCGCGGGCGCCGCAAACGTAAGCGGCTCGATGTCGTATCGCAACGGCAAGGCGGCGGAACGCCGCCAGCTTCATTACGAAAACCGCGTCACTCACGACATCTTCGTCGCGCCGACCAATCCCGACGGCTCGTTCACGGCGGATCTGCCGCCGGGACTTTACGATCTGCGCGCCGAACGCGGCGTCATTCTCGCCAGCAAGATTCGCGTCGATAAGAAAGACGTAAGCATCGGCCATGTCGTCGAGCCGGCGCCGCTCGATGTGCGCCGCCCATTCGAGCATGAGGGCGTGGCCGAAGCCCTACTCGAAAGCCCGGCGCCCGCCACTGCGAACCTGACTTCAGGACGCCCGCTGGCGGCGATGAAATACGGACACGAGGCGATCGCGCCGTTCGGCGCACCGGTCGGCACGCCGGCACCGCGAGAGACACCCTTGGGCGAGGCTACGCCGGTTGCGGCGGCGTCGCCGTCGGCATTGGAATCGCCACTTCCCGGCGGATACTAATCAGCTCTCGGTTCTCTCGACGAATTCGAGGCAACGAAAAGACGCCGGCGCCCGTCACCAATTTCGCAGCAGCCCGAATCCAGGCATCGCGATGATCGCGGAGGCCGCGCTGAAACTGCCAATCAGGATCGAATGTCGCTCAGCGCCGATCACTCACTCGGTGAGTGCTTATGCGGTGGCGGCGGGTTGTTGGGGCCGTTAAAAGCTCCTGCTCCGGCAGCGGCACCCACGCCAATACCGCCGGCCGCAAGCGCTCCGAGTGCCCCAAGACCAAACCCACCGAGACCGGCACCCTCCCAGTATGCGCCGCATCGGATGGTGGTATGCTGGCCTTTGTGGATATCCTTGCACTCGGGGGGATTCGCAGTATTGCATACCAGCACCGTGCCGTCCTGGACCGCGACGTCAGTGTTCTGACGGCAGTCTTTGGATCCCTCGCGCGGCTGTTCGTCGTAATGCTCGGTCCACTCGGTTCCTCGAACCGCTCCGATGGCGTTGGGGGTATGCACTTCAAATGTCGTCGAACCGCCGCGCATCGCGCCGACGATTGAAGAGCGCAGGTCGCCGCCCAGCAGTCCGACCTTGCTGGGCGCGCCGACTCCGTTCACCAGGACACTCTCGTCGATGGTGAGGGTCGAGGATGCGCCCAATTGTAGGGAACTATTATCTACCAGGCCGATCGTCAGCGATGCGTTCGGATCCGTCACAATCTTGTCGTGCAGGAAGATGGGCATGTTCTGCGCTGCCGCGATGGTCGCGCCGCTGCGCTGGATGTTCGCGGTCCCCTGAATTTGCGTTATCGTGCCGACGGTATTTTGTGCATATGCGGCTGGAACCGCCGCAACTATCATCACCATCGCCAGCGCCAGCAACGCGAGCATCGAAAACTTCATTTGGTTCTGCCCCTGCATTTTAGGTTTCGGTCGCTCCGAGAATTAACCCTTTCCCACAGGTAGAGCGAACTGCGGCTAGTATGGCAGAACGCCGATCTTGATGAAAAGGGGCGGAGTTGATGCATATAGATATATTCCACAAGTGTAGCAATGTCTAGAGCGATTACAACTAGTCTTGAAAGATTCTGAATAAACCGGCTTCACGGCAACGA
>JBOHWI010000129.1:0-4918 GCA_050736675.1 Binatus sp. (SeqCode) | reverse complement strand
CGCTACAAGGGGCTGGGCGAGATGAATCCGGGGCAGCTGTGGGAGACCACGATGAACCCCGAGACGCGCGCGATGCTGCGGGTGCAGATTTCGTCGCGCGAAGAAGCCGAGGAAATCTTCGGCACCTTGATGGGCGACGTGGTCGAGCCGCGGCGCCAGTTTATCGAAGAGAACGCGCTCAACGTCCGCAACCTCGACATCTGACGGGCCGCGCACAACGTTGATGCGCGAGCCGAACGCATCGCATGTCATCGAGGGAGTCTTTGCACGAAGAAATCCGCGTCATGGCGACGAATTGCGCCGTGTGCGAGCGCGACGCGCGCGACGCCGAGCAGAACCTGGGCGTGTCGTTGAAACTCGAAAGCATCGCACATCCGGAAGATTCCTTCGCGTACGACCTGTTGCCGCATCGGCGCGAATTTCATCGCGAAAAATTACTGCGGAAAATTCAGGACTGGGTGTCGCTTCAACTGCAAAGCGGCTAGCGAAATTTTTGGAACTCGGAGCCTCAAATTAAATGGCTGAAACCAACGGCAACGAACCGCATCGCAACGAACCCGCGCTGCTGAATATCGAAGACGACATGCGCCAGTCCTACCTGGACTACGCGATGTCGGTGAATATCGGGCGCGCGCTGCCGCAGATTCGCGACGGCCTCAAGCCCGTGCATCGCCGTATCCTGTACGCAATGTTCCGTACGGGGCTGCTGTCGAACCGCCGCTACACCAAGTGCGCGGCCGTAGTGGGCGAGGTCCTCGCGCGCTACCATCCGCACGGCGACATGGCGGTTTACGATTCGCTGGTCCGGATGGCGCAGCCGTTCAGCCTCCGCTACCTGCTGATCGACGGCCAGGGAAATTTCGGCTCTGTCGACGGCGATCCTCCCGCTGCTTACCGATACACCGAGTGCAAGCTGACGCGGCTGGCCGAGCGGATGCTCGCCGACATCGACAAGGACACCGTCGATTTCGTGCCGAACTTCGACGGCTCGCACATGGAGCCCGACATCCTGCCGGCGCAGTTCCCGAACCTGCTCGTCAACGGCTCCGACGGCATCGCGGTCGGCATGGCGACCAACATCCCGCCGCACAATCTTGGCGAAGTCTGCGACGCGCTGCTCGCGTTGATCAACAAGCCCAACATCACGCACGAAGAAATTCTCGACATCATACCCGGTCCCGATTTTCCGACCGGCGGGCAGTTGCTCGGCCGCCAGGCGATTCGACAGGCCTATCTCACCGGCCGCGGCACCCTCACCATGCGCGCTCTGGCAGCCATCGAGACCGACAAGCGCAGCTCGCGCGCGTCGATTATCATTCGCGAGATTCCGTACCAGGTGAACAAGGCGCGCATGATCGAGCGGATGGCCGAGCTGGTCAACGACAAGCGCATCGAAGGCATCAGCGACATCCGCGACGAGTCCGATCGCGACGGCATGCGCGTCGTCATCGAGCTCAAGCGCGACGCCGAACCGCGCATCGTCCTCAACCAGCTTTACAAACTCACGCAGATGCAGCAGGGCTACGGCATCATCCTGCTCGGCATCCACGAGGGCCGGCCCAAGGAGATGACGCTGCTGCAGATGCTCGTCGCGTTCCTCGAGCATCGCAAGATTGTTCTCACGCGGCGCACGCGCTTCGAGCTGAAGGAAGCCGAGGCGCGCCTCCACATCCTCGACGGCCTGCTCAGCGCGCTCAAAAATCTCGACGCCATTATCAATCTCATCCGCAAGTCGAAGGACGCCGAGACCGCGCGCTCCGGCCTGATGAAGCAGTTCGGCCTCTCGCAGTTGCAGGCGCAGGCGATCCTCGATCTCACGCTGCGCCGTCTCACTTCGCTCGAGCGCGAGAAGATCGAGACCGAGCACAAGGAGACCGTTGCTCTGATCGCGCGCTACAAGAAAATCCTCGCCGACGAAAAAGAATTGCTGAAGCTAATCGCGGGCGAACTCGATGAAATAAAAAAGGAATTCGGCGATCCACGCCGCACCCAGATCATCGAAGCCGAGGGCGAGTTCTCGGTCGAGGACCTCATCGTCGAGGAAGACGTCCTCGTCACCGTCACGCACGGCGGCTACATCAAGCGCACGCCGCTCTCGCTCTATCGCACGCAAAAGCGCGGCGGCCGCGGCAAGATTGGCGCGACCACCACCGAAGAGGATTTCGTCGAGCATCTCGAACGCGTCTCGACCCACGACCGCCTGATGTTCTTCACCAGCGCCGGCAAGGTTCACGAGACCAAGGCCTACGAACTGCCCGAAGGCGGCCGCGCCGCCAAGGGACGCTCGATCGCCAACCTGCTGAGCCTGGCCAATGACGAAACGCTGTCCGCCTTCATTCCAGTGCCGCGCGAGACCGCCGGCAAGTTCGTCTTTTTCTCGACCCGCCGCGGCCGCGTGAAAAAGACCGCACTCGACGAATACGAAAATATTCGCTCGACCGGAATAATCGCGATCAATCTCGAAGACGGCGACACCCTCGTCGACGTGCGCATCACCGACGGCAATCAGCAAATCGTCCTCTCGACGCGCGAGGGCCAGGCGATCCGCTTCAAGGAAGAAGAAGCGCGCCCGATGGGCCGTGCTACCGGCGGCGTCGTCGGCATGGAACTCGAATCGCAACCGGTCAAGGAAGGCAAGACCGTCACCCTCATCGAGGACGAAGTCGTCTCAATGGCAACGGTACGCGACGACGAAACTCTCCTCACCGTTTCGGAGCTCGGTTTCGGCAAGCGCACTCCCGCCTCTGACTACCGGCTCACGCATCGAGGCGGCAAGGGCGTCATCACAATGAATGTCACCGAAAAAACCGGCAAGGTGATAAGCGTACGTCAGGTCGGCATCGACGACCAGGTGATGTTGATAACCGACGGCGGCAAGGTGATTCGATTGGCCGTCAAGGGCGTGCGGATCACCGGCCGCAACGCGCAAGGCGTGCACATGGTCCGTCTCGAGGGTGAGGAACGAGTCCGCGCGGTGGCGGGAATGGCCGAACGCGACGACGAAGAATCCAACGGCAACGGCTCCAACGGCGCCGGTGACGCAGAGGATTCAGATAAATAGCTAACGAAAATAGCTAATGCAGTGACTATTCCAGGGTAGTCACTGACTACGCCATAGCGCTCGGCCGCGAAGACACCTTACTATACCAGCGCGCCAGGTTTGCCTGCTCCGGCTGAATCCTGATATCCACTGTCCGCGCGAAATCGATCATGCATAACGTCGTAATATCTGCGATTGAGTATTGCTCCCCGGCGACGAACTCGCGATTCCGAAGCTCCGTATCGAGCCAAACGATGCGCTCGGTCGCTGCGCGCTTTTGAATCTCGCCAAATTCCAGGATCCGGCGCCCGCGCCCTTCGGCAACCTTGCTCAGATGCGACCACACGAGTCCGACAGGCGCAAATATTTCGAGCTCGATTCTCCGATTCCACATCTCGACCAACGCCTTCTCGCGCGCGCCGACACCGAACAGCGGCGGCTCCGGCTGCATTTCCTCGAAGTACCGGCAAATCGCGACGCTCTCGGAAAGGCAACTGCCGTCGTCGAGCTCGAGAATGGGTAAAGAACCGAGCGGATTCTTCTTGTAAAACTCCTGCGTGCGATTCGCGTTGCGCATGATGTCGACTTGCACCAGCTCGATGTCGATCCCCTTCTCCGCGAGGAAGATCCGCACCCGCCGCGGACTCGGCGCGAGCGTGTAATCGTACATCCTCATGTTGCTTCCGAAGGAGGCTCTCCTGCGCCCGTTCCCTCGGCACTGTATGCGTCCTCGGCGGCCGTCAACGCTCTGCCCCGCGCGATCTCGAATCCCATCGCGCCGAGGATTTCCTCGAGTGCGTTCAGCGCAAGCATCACGTTCTCGCGCCGCGAACCTTCGCCCATCAGACCGACGCGCCAGATCTTCCCTTTTAGCGGTCCGAGTCCTGCCGCAATTTCGATATTGAACAGCCGCAGCAATTCCGCGCGCACCTTAATATCGTCGATTCCCGACGGCACCGCGATCGTCGTGAGCTGCGGCAGCCGGTATCCTTCCTGCGCTGCCAGCCGCAGACCCATCGCTCGCACTCCGGCCTGGAACGCGGCCGCATTGATGCGATGCCGCCGCCATCGCGCTTCCAACCCTTCTTCGACGACGATGCGCAACGCCTCATACAGCGCGTAGTTCATCGTGATCGGCGCCGTATGATGGTACAGGCGGTCGGGGCCCCAGTACTGCTCGATCAGCGCGACGTCGAAGTACCATGAGCGGCACTTCGTTTTGCGCTTGCGCACCGACTCGATCGCGCGCTCGCTGAACGTCACCGGCGACAAGCCTGGCGGCGCGCCGAGTCCCTTTTGAGTGCAGCTGTAACACGCGTCAATCTCCCATTTGTCGATTTCGACCGGCACGCACGCGAGCGAAGTCACGGCGTCGATCGCCAGCATCGCGCCGTACCGGCGCGCCAGCTCCGCTATTTCCTCGATCGGCTGATGTATTCCGGTCGACGTCTCGGCGTGAACGATTGCGATCAGCTTCGGATTCTTCGCCCCCTTCAACGCCGTCGCGACTTGCGCGGGCTCGACGATCCTTCCCCACTCCGCCTCGACCTTGTGAACCTTGGCGCCCAGTCGCGATGCTACTTCCGCCATCCGCGTGCCGAACGCGCCGTTCACGCCGACCACCACCTCGTCGCCGTCTTCGATCAGATTCGCCATCACGGTTTCCATCCCCGCCGACCCGGTGCCGGAAACAGGAAATGTGATCTCGTTTTTGGTGCGGAAGACGATTCGCAGCAGCTGCTTGATATTCTCCATCACCTTCAGAAAATCCGGGTCCAGATGACCGACCACCGGCGACGCCATCGCTTTCATCACGCGCGGATTGACGTTGGACGGCCCGGGGCCGAGCAGAATCCGCGCCGCAGGTCTCAGTTCTGG
>JBOHWI010000128.1:0-5673 GCA_050736675.1 Binatus sp. (SeqCode) | reverse complement strand
GGACGGGGCCGTTGCAGTTTTGCGCGAGGCGGTAGCCGCGGGGGTGAACCACATCGACACGTCAGACTATTACGGCCCGCACGTTACCAACCAGATCATCCGGCAGGCGCTGCATCCGTACCCGGCGGGGTTGGTGATCGTCACGAAACTTGGAGCGCGCCGGCCGGCCGACCAGTCGTGGCAGCCGGCTATCTCGCGCGAAGAACTGACGGCGGGCGTTCACGACAACCTGCGCAACCTGGGCCTGGACGCGCTCGATATCGTCAATTACCGCGCGATGGGGTTGGTCCACGGCCCCGATGAAGGGTCGATCGGCGAGCAGGTGACGGTGCTGGCCGAGCTGCAGCGCAAGGGGCTGATTCGCCACATCGGGCTGAGCAATGTCACCGCCGCTCAGGTGGCCGAGGCGCAGGCGATTACCGACGTCGTGTGCGTGCAGAACAACTACAATTTGGCGCATCGCCACGACGATGCCCTGATCGACGACCTGGCGCGGCAGGGCATCGCCTACGTGCCGTTTTTCCCGCTCGGCGGGTTCTCGCCGCTTCAGTCGTCCACTCTGTCGGCGGTAGCGAGCCGGCTCGGGGTGACGCCGATGCAAGTCGCGCTGGCGTGGCTGCTGCATCGGTCGCGCAACATGCTGTTGATCCCGGGCACGTCATCGGCCGCCCACCTGCGCGAGAACATCGGCGCGGGGAATTTGACGCTGTCGGCGCAAATCCTGGCGGAGTTGGACGGGGTCGTCGCTAGTGTCTGAGTTATGAAAATTTGATTTGGCCGGCGGCGCCTCTGCTCGACCGCGCCAACTTTTAGGGGATGAACTTTTCAGCCTGACCGCGCCCGCCTCTGACGTGGTACAATCCGCCAATGGACCAAGTCAGGACACTCACCCACCCTCGCCTGCAACCGTCTTTAACACTGGCTGCAGCGGTCACCTCTGCAAATTTGACCGAACGAAACTACCCTTGGTAGTCAGCCTGTCACGAAACCACAACAGGTAGTGTAGATTGCTGCTTTTCGTTCGATCCAACTATTCGGAATTCGGCCATTTCGAGCGCATGCGACGCCCCGGTCTACTTCTGTTTCGACGAATTCGCGCGCTCCGTCACCAGCGCCGCCATCGCGGCAAAGCGCTCCTGACCGACTGCGATGAACAGGCCTTCCGCTTCTGCCGTCAGCACACCGTTCGCCGACAGCGTTCCGTGCGTGAAGATCTTGCGCCCCTCGACGCGATCGACCCACGCCTCGAAGACCAACTCGGTCAGCAGCGGCGTCGGACGCCGGTAGCGAATCGTGAGCGTGCCCGTCATGCCCGGATTGCCCGTCAGCGACTGCGCCATCCCGAGCACCTCGTCGAATGCGGCGGCGAGAAATCCGCCGTGCACGTGCCCGGGCGGGCCTTCGTACGCGACGCCGAACGTCCCGCGCCCCTCGACCTTGTCACCGAGCACGGCCAACCGAATCGGTGGCGCGAGCGGATTCGAAATTCCAATCAACGGGCTATGGTCGAAGAACGCGTGCGGGTCGCCGGCGTTGGCGCTCTCGGCAAATCCTTCGTAGCTGCGAGAGATCGGATATTTCGACAGGCGCTTGGCGTAGCGCTCCAGCGCGTCGGCCGCCGCCGACAGGTCTTCCTCCGGCGCCGCGACCTGCACCAGATGGTCGATCACGCGCCGCATCGCGTTGGCCAGTCGCTGCGCCTCGGCGCGCCGTCCGGTTGGGGGTACCTGGGTGAGAGCCCACGCCGCTTCGAAATTTATATTTTGATCGCTCATCGGTTTGATTCGTGTTGCGAACTTTTTTCGATGGTAGCTGTCGCTTCGCGCTCAATCTATGGCGGATTCACCCAACGGCAACGGCACCCGGCATGCATTCGTATATAATAGAATGAAGCGGAGCTGCACGATGCGAACCCGTCTCCTTCTTTTCTGTATCCTCGCCTGCGGACTGGCGTCGCTCGCCACTCAAAGCGCGCGCGCACAGAGCTCGCTCGAGGTTCCCGGCCCGCCGAATCAAAACCAGGCGTACGCTCCGCCGCGACCGACGCCGGTCCCGTTCATCAGGCTGGCCCCCTCGGACGGCGACAGCGGCAATACGATTCAACTGCTCCCCGGATGGAATCAGTCGCCTGCGCAGCCGCAAGCCGCTGCGACTCCTCCTTCGCCTCCACCGACTCATCTCAACGTCGCTCCGATGACGGCGCAGGCGGTCCCATCGCTGCCGGCCGTGTTCCGCGGATGCTGGCAGGGCGAGGTCAATCAGCTCGATTGGATTCGTCGCGAACCCGGCGCACCGAAGATTGGCTACTGGACGCCGAAGACCTACAAGCTCTGCTACAAGCGCATCGGCGATCAGCCGTTCTCGCTGACCTTCACCAACACCGGCATCGAGACCAGCGACAAGATTACAAACGCCCGCGGCAAGGTCGAGCCGCTCTCAACCGACGGCCGCGCCTACGCCTCGATGCGCTCAAACCTGAAGTTCGACGAGTACAAGGTGCGCGGCAACTTCGGCAACTCGCCCACATTCGCCGTCAACGAGGTCACCAACCTCGACTGCCGCATCGCCGGCGACGACATGATCGTGAGCGCCGACGTGTACGGCACCCGCGACGGCGATCCCTGGTTCCGCGCGCATTGGCGCGCCGACTTCCGCCGTTTCGAAAATTAGTCTGCGCGTCGGCGCTTGCCTCTCGGTGCGGCCTCACTTAATGATCTCGCATGCCAACTCCGCTCGATCCCCAGATGAAGGTGATGCTCGACGTGTTCAACGCGGCCGGCCCGATGTTCCTGCGCGCCGAAACCGCCGAGCAGGCGCGGGCCAAGATGCGCGCGCTGCTGGAAGCGAATCCGATTCCGCCGCCGCCCATCTATCGCGTCGAGGATCGCCGCATCCCCGGCGCCGGCGGTGAGATCGCGGCGCGCGTCTATACACCCGAGGGGAATTCGTCGATGGGCGTGCTGGTTTATTTTCACGGCGGCGGATGGGTGCTCGGCGACCTCGAGAGTCACGACCGCGTATGCCGCGCGCTCGCCAACCAGGCCGGATGCGTCGTCGTGTCAGTGGATTATCGCCTCGCTCCGGAGCACGTTTTTCCAGCCGGCGCCGAAGATTGCTACGCAGCCACCAAGTGGGTGGCCGAAAACGCGGCTTCGCTCGGCGCCGACGCGTCTCGCCTGGCGGTCGGCGGCGACAGCGCCGGCGGAAATCTGGCGGCGGTGGCCTCGATGATGGCGCGCGATCGCGGCGGCCCCGCGATCAACTTCCAGTTGCTGCTGTATCCCGTCACCGATTGCGCACTCGACACGCCCTCGCAGAAAGAATTCGCCGCCGACGGCTACGTGCTGTCGCGCGCCGACATGGAATGGTTCTGGAAGAATTATTGCGACACGATCGCCGAGAAAAACAATCCCTACGCGTGCCCGCTGCGCGCGAAAAACTTGAAGAGCCTGCCGCCCGCGCTCGTCCTCACAGCGAGCCACGATCCATTGCGCGACGAAGGCGAGCGATTCGCCGAGCGCCTGATCGCCGCCGGCGTCAAAGTCACCTGCACGCGCTACGAAGGCGTCACGCATGGGTTCGTCAGCTTCGCCGACGCTCTCGACAAAGGCAAGGAAGGCCAGCGCCAGGCCGCCGACGCCCTGAAGGTGGCGTTCGCTCGCTGACAGCGGGTGCGCTTTTCACGGACTTTATTTTGATTCCGGAACGCTGACCTGCGCCTGCTGACGCCGCGCTGCGCGCTCCGCTATATTCCTCCGCAATGGCCAAGCGACCTGCCAACCGCGGCGGCTTGAAGGATGACCTCCCGATTCGCGGCGCGCCCGTCCTCGTGTTTGAGGACCTCTATCACTTCCTGGTGACCTGCTCATGGCCGGCGCTGATCGGCCTGATCGCTGCCGCGTTCACTCTCGCCAATCTGCTGTTTGCTACCGGCTATTACCTCGACCAGGGCATCGAGAATGCGCGCACCGGCTCGTTCGCCGACATGTTTTTTTTCAGCGTCCAAACCATGGCGACAATCGGCTACGGCAAAATGGAGCCGTTCACGCTGTTCTCGAACATCCTGGTTTCGATCGAGGCGCTGACCGGACTGCTCGCTCTGGCGCTGATGACCGGGCTGGTGTTCTCGAAATTCTCGCGCCCTACGGCCCGCGTCAGATTCTCCCGCTATGCAGTCATCGGCCCGCGCGACGGCACCAACAGCCTGATGATCCGCGCGGCCAACTTGCGCGCAAACCGAATCGTCGAGGCAAATATTCACGTCGTGCTCGCCCGCCAGGAAGTCACCGTCGAGGGTGATACGATTCGCCGCTTCTACGACCTCGAGACGACCCGTAGCCGCAGCGCGATGTTCGCATTGTCCTGGACCGCGGTGCATCAAATCACCGAAGGCAGTCCGCTCTTCGGCGAGACGAAGGAATCGCTAGCTGAAACCGCGCCGGAAATTATCGTATCGATCACAGGACTCGATGAGACCTTCTCTCAGACTGTTCATGCGCGGCATACCTTCAAATTCAACGAGATTGTCTGGGGCGCGCGCTTCGCCGACGTGCTCGTGCTCCATCCCGACGGCAGCCGGAGCGTTGACTATGCGCATTTTGACGAGATCGAGATGCTTGCGCCGCACAAGTAAAGCGATTCGCTACTTGTTCACTCGAACGCGCAAATCTGGGCATTATAGTCGGGCCGTGCGGCAGGAATTCCGCGCACGGGGTGGGGAGAGAGAATGACGTCAGCCACGGCGGGTAGATCCCGAAGACTGCTTATTGCGATCGCGCGATGGTTCGACACGTCGGCCGGAGGCGCTCCCGCCGGCGACCTGCCGCAGAAAACCGATTGGTTCCGATGCATCCCGTTCGTCGTGGTGCACCTGATGTGCCTCGGTGTCATCTGGGTCGGATGGAGCCCGGTCGCGGTCGGCGTTGCCATCGGTCTGTATTTCATCCGGATGCTCGCGATCACCGGCTTCTACCATCGCTACTTTTCGCATCGCTCGTTCAAAACTTCGCGCGCCGCCCAATTCGTCTTCGCCGTTCTCGGCGCGACCGCGGTGCAGCGCGGAGCACTCTGGTGGGCGTCACACCATCGCCTGCATCATCAGCGCTCCGACGAGCCTGAGGACGTTCATTCGCCGCGGCAGAACGGTTTCATCTGGAGCCACATCGGATGGATCACGTCGGAGGCGAACTTCCGCTCCGAGTTGGGCGTGGTGCGCGACCTCGCGAAATTTCCCGAGCTGATGTTTCTCGATCGCTTCGACGTGTTGGTCCCGACGATTCTCGGCTTCGCGACGTACGGTCTGGGCGCATTCCTGCAGCATTACGCGCCGGGCTTGCACACCACCGGCCCACAGATGCTCATCTGGGGATTCTTCATTTCGACCGTGGTCCTCGCGCACGGTACCTTTACGATCAATTCGCTCGCACACGTTTTCGGCCGCCGCCGCTACGAGACCAACGACGACAGCCGCAACAGCTTCACGCTCGCGATGGTCACGCTCGGCGAGGGATGGCACAACAATCACCATCACTTCCCGGCCGCCGCCCGCAACGGCTTTTTCTGGTGGGAAATCGACATCACCTACTACACGCTCAAGATGCTCGAAGCGTGCGGCATAATCTGGGACCTCCGCCAGGTCCCGCCCGAGCTGCTCGAGGAAGCGCTGCTCGACAA
>JBOHWI010000127.1:0-2325 GCA_050736675.1 Binatus sp. (SeqCode) | reverse complement strand
CGCCAAGAGGGTGGTGGTGCTGGTGGGCGATTCGCCGCCGAAGAAGGACGACTTCTCGCCGTTGCTCGCGCTGATCCGGCAGTTCAAAGCCAACAATGGCACCTTCAACACAGTGGACGTGGCGGCCGAGGAGTACGAGAGATTCGAGGAGTCATATCACGTGGAGTCGTCGAAAATCCCACCGTTGCCCGAGTTCTACCGGCAGACGCAGGCGGCGTACAAAGTGCTGGCCACCGCCGGTGGCGGCTCGATGAAATCGCTGACCAAGGACGTGCACATCGATCTGCAGGTGCTGATCCTGATCTTCGGCGACCAGTGGCAGTCGCAGGTCTATGCGTTCGGCCGCGGGCTAAACAACCCCAGCTCGAGTCTTGGTCCATAAGTCAGGGGCCGACACCGGCCCGCGCAGATGGCTGGTGGCATCGCCGGAAATCAGTGCTAGCATCGACGCTTCCAGTATGGCGGAGAGGCTCTCCGGAAAATCGTAACTGAGATGGGCGCGCGGTCGGGCAACAATTACCTCTCGTCGCTGAAAAAGCTCGGCGCGGAAATCTGGATCGGCGGCGCGCGCGCCGGCGACGTCACCGCGCATCCGGCGTTCGCGAACTGCGCGCGCTCGGTCGCGTCGCTCTACGACATGCAGATGGAGCATCCCGAGACGATGACCTTCCGCACTGACGACGGCGGCCGCGCGGGGATGTCGTTCATCATCCCGAAAAGCGCCGACGACCTGCGCAAGCGCTCGCGCATGATGAAGACGTGGGCCGACTTCGGCTGCGGGATGCTCGGGCGCACGCCGGATTACCTCAACGTCAGTCTCGCCGCGATGGCCGCGGCGCGCGAATTTTTTGCCGGGAGCGATCCGCGCCACGGCGACAATATCTGGAACTACTATATGGAGGCGCGCCATCACGATTGGTGCGCGACGCATACGCTGGTCAATCCGCGCGCCAGCCGCGCCGCCGGATGGGCGGGGCATACCGACGCCGACCTCGCGCTCAAGCTCGTCGAAAAAACCAAGGACGGCATCGTCGTTAGCGGATGCCGGATGCTGGCGACGCTCGCGCCGCTGTCAGAAGAGCTGCTCGTCTTTCCTTCGACCCTGCTGAAGGCCGAGGCGGCGGCGGAGCCGTTCGCGCTGTCGTTCGCGATCAATTGCAACGCGAGCCGCCTGAAGTTCCTCTGCCGCGACGCTTACGACGTCGGCCGTTCGCGCTTCGACAACCCGCTCGCCTCGCGCTTCGAGGAAATGGACGCGGTCGTCGTGTTCGACAACGTGCTCGTCCCGTGGGAGCGCGTGTTCCTGTGCGGCGACGTCGCGCGATGCAACGCGCTGTACGCCGGGACCGGCGCCGTCGTGCACATGATGCACCAGGTCGCGGTCAAGAACGTCGCGAAGAGCGAGTTCATTTTGGGATTGGCGGCGCGAATCGCCGAGGCCAGCGACGCGATGTCTCTCCCGCACGTGCGTGAGCGTATCGCCGAGATGATCATGACCACCGAAACGATGCGCGCGTGCCTGCGCGCCGCCGAAGCCGACGCCGCGCCGGACAAGTGGGGCGTCTTCGCACCGGCGCGCGCGCCGCTCGACACCGCGCGCAATCTTTTCCCACGCCTCTATCCGCGCCTGGTCGAGATTATCCAGCTCAACAGCTCGAGCTCCCTGATGGCGACGCCGTCCGCCGCCGACTTCGCCAATCCCACCGAGCTGCCCGATATCGAGCGCTACTTCGCCGCCGCCGACGCGGACGCCAAGGAGCGCGTCGCGCTTTATCGATTGGCGTGGGACGTAGCATGCAGCGCCTTCGGCGGCCGCCAGGTTCTCTACGAGCGTTTCTTCTTCGGCGACCCGGTCAGGATGGCCAGCGCCCTGGTCGACAACACCGACCTGAAGCCACTGGTGGACAGAGTCAAGGCGTTTTTGAAGCGGCCGGACTGATTTCCCAACTCTTCCCAATTGTAGGGCACTTAACTCGGACCGGTTCCCCTTCCCATTCATGGGAAGAGGTTAGGGGTCAGGTTGTCAGGATCCTTCGCAATGCGCGCACGTCTCTTTTCCGCTATCGTCATCCTCACTCATGGCGAGACTGCGAAAGGCGGCGCGCATCTGGGGCAATCCCAAATCGCGCGAAATCGGTGAGCGCGTACTATTCGCGCCCGACGGCAACGTCTTCACCATCGATCCGCCGGCGATGTTCGGCCGCCGCGCGCCAATTGAAATCGAGATCGGCGCCGGCAAGGGCGAATTCATCATCGAGCGCGCCGCCGAATTTCCCGATCGCGATTTTATCGCGGTCGAACTCTCGGCGACGATCACGCGCGTGC
>JBOHWI010000126.1:0-3137 GCA_050736675.1 Binatus sp. (SeqCode) | reverse complement strand
GGTCGGGGGAGTCGATCCAAAGCTGCTCTATGCGACCGTTCACAACGACGACAAAGAGGCCGAGGATATCTGGCTGAAGTTGGGCGTGCTGCCGCGCGAGCGGATTCTCAGATTCGGCGACAAGGATAATTTCTGGGAGATGGCCGAGACGGGACCGAGCGGCCCCAACTCGGAAATCAGCTTCGACCGCGGCGAAGGAGCGTGTAATCCGGAAAAAAATCACGCGGGCCAGAAGTGTTTCGTCAACGTCGATGGATGCGAGCGATTCATCGAGATCGCGAACCTGGTTTTCATCCAATACAATCGCGAAGGGTCGGGCGCGCTGACTCCGCTGCCCAGAAAGCACGTCGATACCGGGTCGGGACTCGAGCGCATCGCGGCCGCACTGCAGAGCATCGAGGCCGGCAAGATCCTCGGCAACTACGACATCGATCTGTTCCAGACGATCATCTCGAACATCGAACAAGCTGTAAGAGTCGTTGGCAGCCGCGCCCGATACGGTCAGAGTGCAGACACTGACATATCTTTTCGCGCGATAGCCGACCACGCTCGGGCGATAAGCTTTCTGCTGGCCGAAGGAATCATACCCGGCAACTCTGATCGCGCATATGTGTTGCGGCGGCTTATCCGTCGCGCAGCGCGCCACGGGCGCCAACTGGGTGTTCATGAACCGTTTTTAGAGAGCGTTTGCGGGTGCGTGATCCAGAGCATGGGCGACTTCTACAAAGAGCTCCGGGAGCAGAGCCACCGGATTATGGAGCAGGTGGACTTGGAAGAGAGGCGATTCGCAGAAACGCTCGATCGCGGGCTGGAGCTGATCGACGCGGAACTCGCGCGGATCAAAAAGAGCGGCGGTCACACGCTGCCGGGCGAAGTCGCGTTCAAGCTGTACGACACGTACGGCTTTCCGCTCGATCTGACCGAGGACGTTCTGCGTAACCACTCGATTGATGTGGACGCCGCGGGCTTCAACCGCTTGATGGACGAGCAGAAAGAACGCGGACGTGCCGCGCGCAAGGACGACGCGGTCGCGCCCGAGATCACTCTCGGCGCGGGCACGGCGTCGCGCTTCGTCGGCTACCACTCCTACGACGGCGAGTCCGAAGTGCTCGCATCCGGCGGCAAGGACGGCGAGCACGTCGCCATCGTCGTCGCCGAGACGCCCTTCTATCCCGAAGGCGGCGGGCAGGTCGGCGACCGCGGCGTCATCGAGGCGGCGTCGGGTGCGCTTCTCGAAGTGTCGGACACGCGCAAGGCCGAAGGCTCAATCGTTCACGTCGGACGCATTCTGCGCGGCGATGCCGGCGACTTCGCCCGCGGCGCGCGCGTCAAGCTCAAGGTCGATCGCCTCCGACGCGACGCCGCGATGCTGAATCATTCCGCGACGCACATCCTGCACTACGCGTTGCGCGACGTGCTGGGCAACTCGGTGCATCAGGCGGGCTCGCTCGTCGATCCCGACAAGCTGCGCTTCGACTTCGCGCATCAAGGTCCCGTAAAAGATGACGCCCTCGCGACGATCGAAGAAGAGATCAACGCACGCATCCGCGAGAACGCCGCAGTGACGGTCGAGGAGATGGCGTACGACGCCGCGATCAAGGCCGGCGCGCTCGCGTTTTTCGGCGACAAGTACGGCGACCGTGTGCGCGTGGTCAGGATGGGCGATTTTTCGGTCGAGCTATGCGGCGGCACGCATATCTCGCGCACCGGCGACGTCGGGATGTTCAAGCTTGAAGCAGAATCGGGCGTCGCCGCGGGAGTCCGGCGAATCGAAGCAGTGACGGGACAGGGCGCGCTCGAAACAATTCGCAAGCGCGAACGGATCCTCGAAGAAATCGGCGCGCAGCTCGGCGCGCGCGACGACGCCGCAGTCGAGCGGCTCGAAAAACTCCTCGCGCGTGAAAAAGAGCTCGAAAAAAAGCTGCGCGCGATGGAACAGAAGCTCGCCTCCGGTGCCGCGTCATCGGAAGAAAACGTTCGCGACGTCGGCGGCGTAAAGGTCGTCACGCGCAAACTCGACGGCGTCGATCCGCGCACGATGCGCGAGATGGCCGATCGGATGCGTCAAAAGCACGCCTCGTGCGTGGTCGCACTCGGCTCCGACTTGGGCGACGGCAAGGTCGCGCTCCTCGTCGCCGTAACCCCCGACCTGACATCGAAGATCAAAGCCGGCGACATCATCAAGAATATCGCGCCGATCGTCGGCGGCACCGGCGGCGGCCGCCCCGACCTGGCCCAGGCCGGCGGCCGCGACGCGTCGAAGCTCGACGAGGCGCTCGCCAAAGTCGCAACACTTTTGTCATCCTGACGATGGGAGCGAACGCGATCTGAGAAACTATCTCGGACAGCTTCGCGCCACGCGAGGCCGGTTCCGGTTTTGAGTCGCTGTTCGAAAGCACTTTCATACCAGCGTCGAAATGATTACGATTAGCTTCGCCGGTGCTTGAATGACTCACTGACTGCGGACCGGCGGGCGACAGTCACGAAATCAGTACCTCAAGAGGCCCCGGCGATTTCCCAGTTAGCCACCGAAGACTCGCTCGAACTTCATTTCGACGATCCGCGCCTGTTTACCGATTTGCTCGGTCAGCACGACGCGCACGTGCGCACCGTCGAAGCGGCGCTCGGCGTTCGCATCGGCGTCACCGGCACCTCCCTGCGAATCTCGGGCGCGCATGCCGAGCAGGCGCTCGCGGGCAAGGTGATCGGCGAGATTTACGATCTGCTCAAGCACGGCTATCCGATCTATCCGAGCGACGTCGAGTACGCGATTCGAATTATTCGCGGCGACCGCAACGCCGAGCTGAAGGATATTTTTCTCGACACGATTTACGTCTCGGCCAACAAGCGCGTCATCTCGCCCAAGAGCATCAACCAGAAACTTTACATCGACTCGATTCGCAATCACGACATCGTGTTCGGCATCGGTCCCGCCGGCACCGGCAAGACTTACCTCGCGATGGCGATGGCGCTGGCCGCGCTCATGAAAAACCAAGTCACGCGGATGGTGCTGTGCCGGCCGGCGGTCGAGGCGGGCGAGAAGCTTGGGTTCCTGCCCGGCGACCTCGCGGAGAAAGTGAATCCGTACCTGCGCCCGCTCTACGACGCGCTGCACGACATGGTGGATTTCGATCGCG
>JBOHWI010000125.1:0-5908 GCA_050736675.1 Binatus sp. (SeqCode) | reverse complement strand
CTTCCTATCAGGGAGAACTCAAACGCAAAAGAATTGGCGCCGATGAGGTCGCGGCCAAGGTCACGTCCGGCGACTGGGTCGAGTACGGATTCGGACTCGGGCAGCCGGACCTGTTCGATCGCGCGCTGGCCGCGAGAGTGCCGAAGCTCACGCGCGTAAAGGTCCGCGGATGCTTGGCGATGCGCCCGCGCGCGGCGGCCGAGGCGGATCCCGACGAGCGTCATCTCACTTACCTGTCGTGGTACTTCTCGGGGCTCGAGCGAAAGATGCACGATCGCGGCCTGGCGCATCACATTCCGATGAACTTCGGCGAGGCGCCCGACAACTACCGCCGCTTCATCGACGTGGACGTCGCGGTGCTGAAGACTGCGCCGATGGATGAGCATGGATTTTTCAACTTCGGCCCTTCGGTTACATATCACAAGGCGATCAGCGAAAAAGCGAAGACCATGATCGTAGAGACTGACGCGAGCGTGCCCTACGTTTTCGGGATCGAGAACGCGGTGCACATAGACGCCGTCGAATACGTGCTGGACGCGGGCGCATCCGGGCTGCCGGAGCTGAAGAATCCCGCCGCGAATGCGGTCGATCGGAAAGTCGCGGAATTGATCGCGCCGGAAATCCCCAGCGGCGCCTGCGTGCAGATCGGGATCGGCGCGATGCCCAACGCGGTCTGCGAGCTGCTTGCGACGGCGCCGATCAAAGACCTCGGCGTGCATACGGAGATGTTCGTCGATTCGCTCGTCTCGCTGTTCGAGGCCGGCAAGGTGACCGGCGCGCACAAGGCGACCAACCGCTACCAGATGGCGTACACGTTCGCGGCGGGTTCCAAACGCATGTACGACTTCCTGGATCGCAACGCCGCCTGCTTCGCGGGGCCGGTCGATTACACCAACCTGCCCAATCACATAATGCAGAACGATCGCGTCATCTCGATCTGCAACGCGGCGCAAATCGATCTCACCGGACAGGCGTGCTCCGAGTCGGCCGGCGCGCGGCAGATCAGCGGCACCGGCGGACAACTGCAGTTCGTGCGCGGCGCGTACGCCTCGCGCGAAGGAAAGTCATTTCTGTGCCTCGCCTCGACCTACGAGCGCGATGCGCATCGCGCCAGCCGAATCGTCGCGCGAATCGACGACTGCAACATCGTGACGACCCCGCGCACCGACGTGATGTACGTGGTGACCGAGTACGGAATGGTCAATCTCAAGGGCAAGTCGGTGCCGGAGCGGGCGCGCGCGCTAATTTCGATCGCGCATCCCGACTTCCGCGAAGAGCTGGAGCGCCGGGCGAGGGAGTATCGGTTGGTCTCGCGCGCGGTTTTCTGAAATTCGGAAACCTTTCAGTGCAAAGGCGTGTCGGCGCCGGCGTCGTTGTCGTCGGCGAACTTGTACACGAGTTCGTCGGGGCGCGCGTAGCCAAGCTCGCGCCGGATAAGGCGCTCGATGTAGCGATCGTCTGAACGCAGCTTCTGAACGCGCGTTCTGAACGCAGCGTTGTCTGCTGCCAGTTGATTGCGGCGCTCCTCCAACGCGGCGCGATGGCTCCGGAGGACGAGCAGGTCGCGCGGCCCCAGGTTGCCCAGCAGGGCGCTTAATACAAGCAGTACGAGGACCCCGCCGAAGATTAGGCTGAGCCACTCCCGGCGGAGTACGAAGCTTAACCGCGTCATCCGAGGAATCGTAATCCAAGGATCGGGATCAGTTCAAGGGAGCTAATCTTGAACGACATTCTAAAGACCCGAAACAGACCAGTTCAGTTGCGATCTTTCGACTTTAAAATTTGTTTATAAATCATCTCATGGCCCTTGATTTGAGAATAACATGTTTCTATAATCGGCCCGACTCGATGAGGGATGAACCCTCATCTATAAGAAAGGGTGCTTGTCCAGCAGCAGCCTAGGAAGAGGAGGTACCTATGCCAGTGAGGAAGAAACGGGCCAGAAAGGCCACCAAGTCCAAACCGATGAGAAAGAGCAAAATGGCGAAGAAGAAAGCAGCCAAAAAGAAATCCAAAAAGAAGTAACCACTTAACGAGTTTACCTTCGGGCTAATATCCCGAAGGCTGGCTAAGGCTGCCAGGATTGCTGCTGGAATAAGCCGAGGCTGAGAGGCCTCGCAACACGGGAGGGCCCCCTCGAAAGGGGGGCCCTCTCCTTTTTGTTCTGCGCCGCCAGCTTGTGGGCGCGCGCGTTCAACGTGATAAGTTCGATCGCTGCGACGTTTTGCAGACCTTATGTCCGAGTCGTCGAAAAATTTTGATGCGATAATTGTCGGCGCGCGGGTCGCCGGCAGTGCGGCCGCGATTCGGCTTGCGCACGACGGCCGTCGCGTTTTGCTCGTCGACAAGGATGCCTTCCCGTCGGACCGGCTCTCGACGCATATCGTGCTCGGCGGCGGAACCAAAGTGCTCGAGCGAATGGGCGTGCTCGAAATGCTCGAGCGCGCGGGCGGTGTCCGCTTCGAGCGGATGCGCTCGATCGGCCCCGACTTCGATTACGGCGGCGAACTCACGCGCAACGGCACAGACGAACGCGGACTGTGTCTGGGGCGCACGTTGATGGACGCCGCGATGATCGTTGCGGCTCGGAGTTTCGAAGGCGTCACGTTTCGCGAGCGCTTCAGACTTGCCGATTTGCTCATTGAAGATGGCGCCGTCGGCGGAATTCGCGGCGAGGACGCGTCGGGCATCCGCGAGTTCCGCGCACCGCTGACGATCGGCGCCGACGGGATGCGCAGTTCGGTGGCGCAGATCGCATCGGAGCGTATCGGCGCGTTCAAGCGTGTCGACGTGCCCTGCGCCCGTGCATACTACTACGCCTACTTCGAGGGCGTCGCGCGGAAAAACCTCGGCGACGAAGTCGTCACGGAATTCGAATCGGCACCCGGCGCGGGCAACCTGGTCTGTCGATGCGAGAACGGACTCACCGTCGCTGCGACTGCGTTCGACGCGGCCGAGATGCAAACCTTCCGCACCGACCTCGCATCCAATCTGCGCCGCTACCTGAATCGCTCGTTCGAGGTCGGGAAGATGCTCGAAGGCGCGACGGTGGCGGGCAAGGTGTTTTCCTCGGGCCTGCTCAACAACACTTATCGCGATCCGGCCGCAGGCGGCGCTCTTCTGCTCGGCGACGCGGGCCTGCATGTCGATCCGCTGTTCGGCCAGGGGCATTCGCTGGCGCTGATGAGCGCATGGATCGTCGGCGAGCTTGCGCCCGAATGGTTCTCCAACGGCCACGGCGATTGGATTTCCGCGGCGACACTCGCTGAGTTTACCCGTCGTCGCGACGCGGAGCTGATGCCGTACTACAACGCGAGCGTTCGAGCGTCGCGAGAGCTCGGACTCGACAAGGCCAGCCGCATCGCACATCGCGCGGCCGGCGGCGAACAATGGGCGGCGGACGAGATGATCAGGTTCGCGCAGATGCTGGCGCCGCGCGGCGCGTTTCCGTCGTTCCGATTCGCGCGCCTGATGGCGACGGCGTCGAGCGCTGCCTAGCTCGGCAGGCCGGTGGACGAAATCGAACTCGGCCGCATCCCCACCCAGCGCGAGCTGCCCGAGCCGGTCAAGTTCGCGTCGCCGATAATGCTGTTGCCCGAGCTGTTCACGACGCCGCGGCATCTGGCGCTCGTGCTCGGCTATCTCGCGTCGATCGGATGGGAGATATTCGTTCCCAATCTGCGTGCCGCATTCGGCAAAAGCTCGACGCCGCCGCTCGAGCAGCTTCGCTTTAACGACTTGACGGCGCTGGCGGGCGAAGCCCTCGAAGGAATCGGCCGCGATGCAGTTGTGCTTGGTCACGGCGTCGGCGGATTGGTGGCGCTCAAACTCAGCGAGCATCGCCGAGTGAAGGCCGCGGTCGCGTACGCACCGCTGGTGCCGGGATTCCGTTCGCCGATAATCGGCGGAATCGCCAATCGGCTCGCGATGAAGTTGGGCAGACCGATCAAGCCGCCGAGCGGCAGAACTCTTTTCGAGTTGATTGCCGATTCCGATCCGTTCACTCGCGAGGGCCTGATAAATGCGCTGGTACCCGATTCGGGCGCGATTGCGACTGAGGTAACGACCGGCGCGATCGAGTTTGCGGCGGCGGACAAAGCCGCGCCGCGCCTCGTCGTGGCGGGAGACTCGGACATCTTCGCGCCGCTGCCGGAGACGACCGCATTTGCAGAGTCGATCGGCGCGAAGCTGGCGACGATCCCAGGCCGCGGGCATTGGCTGATCGGCGGGCGCGCGCTCGAACGTGCAATCAATGAAACGCAGCGATTCCTGGTGCGCGCGCTCGGACAAGATTTGCTGCTGCTCTATCCGGAAGAATGGAAAAACGAGCAGAATTAAGGCAGGAGAACAGCGATGGCAGACGATACTGAAAAAAGGAATCTGATCGTCGAGGAAGAAGCCGGGCTCGTCACGCTGACGATGAACCGTCCCGAAAAGCGCAACGCGCTCTCGAGCGCGATGATGACGGAACTGAACGACGCGCTGCACGCGATCGGCAAACGCGCCGATGTGCGCGCGGTGATAGTCGCGGGCAACGGCCCGGCGTTCTCGGCGGGTCACGACCTCGGCGAGCTGAAAGGGCGCGACCTCGCATTCTACCGCTACGAATTCGATCTGTGCGCGCAACTGATGCTCACGATACAGGCGATTCCGCAGCCGGTGATCGCGCGCGTTCATGCGATCGCGACCGCCGCCGGATGCCAGCTGGCGGCGACGTGCGACCTGGTCGTCGCCGGCGAGAGTGCGAGCTTCGCGACACCGGGCGTGAGAATCGGGCTCTTCTGCTCGACTCCGATGGTCGCACTGACGCGCGCCGTCGGCAGAAAGCATGCGATGGAAATGCTCCTGACGGGCCAGCCGGTCAAAGCGCGTACCGCCGCCGAATGGGGCCTCGTGAACAGAGTAGTGCCCGACGCCGACCTGGTCGCAGAAACGCGCAAGCTCGCAACGCAGATCGTCGAGGCCAGCCCGCTAATCATCGGAATCGGCAAGCGCGCGTTCTACGAACAAATCGATCTCGATACTGCGAAAGCATACGAGCACACCAAAGAAGTGATGAGTCAGAACGCGATGGCGATGGACGCGCAGGAAGGGATCGGCGCGTTCCTGGAAAAGCGGAAGCCGGTGTGGTGCGGCAAGTAAGGCTGACAGCGCATCCAGTCACTTCATTTTATGTGAAACCCGCCGAGGGTTTCACACTTCCTTGGGCAGGGTGATCGCTGTACCCAGTGTCGGGAAAGCAGTATTGATCGGTGGCGCGGCGCTTGTTACATTCCGATATGGCGCATCTGATTAAACGGACTGCGTACAAAAACTGAAGGCCGACTTGAGCCCGCGGGAAACTGCGGGCTCTTTTTTTATTTTTCAACCCAAGGAGGTCATCTCATGGCGCATCAGGAACTCCGCGAAGCCCTTACCTTCGACGACGTTCTTCTGACCCCTCGATCGTCCGACTTGCTGCCGGCCAATTGCGACGTCTCGACCGCGCTGACGCCCAAGATCCGCCTGCGGATTCCGCTCGTTTCGAGCCCGATGGACACCGTCACCGAATCGCGCACCGCGATCGCAATCGCGCAAATGGGCGGCATCGGATTTGTCCATCGCAATCTTTCGATCGAAGAGCAGGCGGCCGAAGTCGAGACCGTCAAGAAATATGAAACCGGGATGATCGTCGATCCGATCACCGTCAGTCCCGAGCAGAAAATCGGCGAAGCCGTCGCGGTGATGGAACGCTTCCGGATTTCAGGTCTGCCCGTTGTCTCTGACGGACGGCTGGTCGGAATTCTGACCAATCGCGACTTGCGCTTCGAGCGGCGGCTGGACAAGCAGGTGCGCGACGTGATGACGAGCAAGGTGATCACGGCCCGTCCGGGTATCGACCTCGAACACGCCAAGGAACTTCTGCAGG
>JBOHWI010000124.1:0-7189 GCA_050736675.1 Binatus sp. (SeqCode) | reverse complement strand
CTGCTCGGCATATGGCGTCATTAGAATTATTGTCGCGACTGCTGCCACTGCAGCCACGCCGGTCCACGCCATGCCCGCACCGACGGTCTCGGTCTGGCGCCGGAAAAAGCGAGCGATTCTCGTCGTCACCGGTTGCGGCAGCCGCTCGACGCGTGCGACTACCGCGCTTGAGAAGCCGTTCAGCGCCGGCTCGGCCGCAATCGATCTCAGATCTCGTCCCAGCGTCGAGTAGTCGGCGAGGATGCCAGTGCATGATTCGCATCGCGCCAGATGAAACGCGACCTCCTGCATCTCGTTGGGTTCGAGTTCGGAGTCCTCGAACGCGCCGAGCATCATGCCTATTTCACCGCATTCGGCCATATCTCTCTCAGCTCCCGGCCACGTCCTTCAGGATGTTGCGCAGATGCGTTCGTGCATAGTGCAACCTGCTCATGACCGTGCCTCTTGGACACTGCAAAACGTCGCTAATTTCGTCGTACGACATTCCTTCGACTTCGCGTAGAAGTATCACTGCACGATGTTCTGGCGTCAACTCCTCCAGCGCTTGCTTTAAACGCGCGGAGAGTTCACTCCGGCTGACTTCCTTGAATGAGTCTCCCTGGGTTGTCGGCAGCTTGCTGATTTCGTTGTCGGCATCTTCGCCGTGAAGGACCACGTGGCGTCCCTCGCGGCGCCAGAAATCGATCGCGAGGTTGGCCGCGATTCGATAGAGCCAGGTCGAGAAGCTCGACCGCGATTCGAACTTCGACAGGTTCTCGTAAGCGCGGACAAAAGTTTCTTGCGCCAGTTCAATCGCGTCATCCTGATTATGCACCACCGCCAGCGCGACTCCGACCACTCGGCGCTGGTATCGCTCCACCAAAACGCCAAATGCCGCAGAATCGCCCTTGCTGGAGCGTTCGATTAGCTCGGCTTCATCACCGTCGTGGCGGCCTGGTGTTCTCAACTTGAGTAGACGCAGGGGCGGGCTACTAAATTCAGCGAATTTTTCATGCCGCGCCGCTCATCTCGGCCCAATTTGGACCGGACTTCAGCTCCACCTTCAGCGGAATTTTGAGTTCGGCCACCCCCTCCATTTCGCGTTTTGCCAGATCTGCCGCCTGTCGCCATTCGTCCTTGGGCACTTCCAGCAGTAGTTCGTCATGCACTTGCAAGATCATTCGCGCGCCGCGGCCGCGCTCTTGAAGCCCCTTCTCCAGACGTATCATGGCAAGCTTTATCAGGTCTGCCGCCGTGCCCTGGATGGGAGTGTTGATCGCGATTCGCTCCGCCTGCGCCCTGGCGCCGCCCGGCTGCGCGTTCAGTTCCGGCAAGTAGCGCCGCCGCCCGTACATCGTGGTTACGTAGCCCGTCGTGCGCGCGATGCGCACCGTCTCGTCGAGCCAGGCGCGCACGCCGGGCAGCCGCTCGAAGTAGCGCTTGATGTAGTCCGAGGCCTCCGCCAGCGCAATCCCCAACTCGCCCGCCAGCCGCTGCGGCCCCATCCCGTAAATGATCCCGAAGTTTATCACCTTGGCCAGCCGCCGCGCCTCGGCGTTGACCTTGTCCGGCGTCACTCCGAGCACCTCGGTCGCGGTGCGAATGTGGATGTCCTCGCCGGTCTTGAACGCATCGACCAGGGTCTTGTCGCCCGACAGATGAGCCAGCACTCGCAGATCGATCTGCGAGTAATCGGCCGACACGAAGATGCATCCCGGCTTCGGCACGAACGCCCGGCGAATCCTGCGGCCCTCGACGCTGCGAGTGGGGATATTCTGCAGATTCGGATCGCTCGAGCTGACGCGTCCGGTCGGCACCAGCGCCTGATGCCAGGTCGTGTGGATTCGCCCTGTGCCCGCTCGGATTACCTCGGACAGCGCGTCGGCGTACGTTGATTTCAATTTCGAGATCGTGCGGTATTCGATCAACTTGCGCGGCATCGGATGCACCGCCGCCAGCTTTTCGAGCGTGTCAGCGTCGGTCGAAAATCCGCTCTTGGTTTTTTTTAGCCCCTTGGCCGAGAGCTTGAGGTGAGTAAACAGAACCTCGCGCAGCTGAATCGGCGAGTTGAGATTGAACTCGCGGCCGGCCAATTCGTAGCACTCGCGCTCCAGCTTCTGCATTTGCTCGGCGAATTCCTTCGAAATGATCTTCAGCGCGTCGCCGTCGATTCCGATCCCGTTGGCCTCCATCGCGGCCAGGATCGGCGCGATCGGCATCTCGATTTCATTATACATCGACGTGAGCGCGTCGGCTTCCAGACGCTCCGTCAGCGCCTCGCGCAGATTTCGGACCAGATCCGCATTCGTGCCCGGGGGAGTGGTGGCGCCGAGCGGCGCCAGATATTCGTGATAGAGATGCGTCAGCGACGGCTCGCCCTGTCCGGAATTGATTAGGAAGCCGGCGAGCATCGTGTCGAAATCGACGCCCTTCAGCGCAATTCCATGCCGCGCGAACGCCGCGATTTGATTCTTAAGATCGTGACACGCCTTGGGCGGGCGCTCGCCGCTCAGCAAGGGCGCCGCGCTTGCGATCTCATCATGTTCAACGACAATCGTCTGGTCGATGCTCGCGAGTTGTAGAGTGTCGCGGCCGCTTTCGGCAGTGGCGAGATCTACTGCGATTCGTGGCGCACCGGCGAAAGTCTCGAGCGCTTGAGCGAGATCTTTGCCGCTGATCGTCGTCGCTGGCTTCGCATTCGGCTCCAGCCCCGGCAGGTCGGCCTGCGACGGCGAGATCTCGCGGATGATGGAATTGAACTCCAACTCGCGCATCAGTTCCGCGGCCAGCTTCTCGTCCACACCCTGCCACGCGAATTCGTCCGGCTCGAGCCTGAGCGGCACGTCGGTGTCGATACGCACCAATTTTCGCGCCAGGTCCACGGCCGCGCGATGCTCCGCCAGCAGGCCCGCGACTTTTTTCGCGCCCCGAATTCCCGACTCCTCGATGCGATCGAGATTCTCGTATATCTCCTTCACTCCGCCGAATTTCTGCACCAGCGCCGCTGCCGTTTTCTCGCCGACGCCCGGCACGCCCTTGATATTATCGATCGTATCGCCCGTCAGCGCCTGGATATCGACCAGCGCCGCCGGTTCGACCCCGAAGCGCTCTCGCACCTCGCGCGCCCCGATTCGCCGGTCGCGCATCGTGTCCCACAGCGTGACGTGCGGCCCCACCAGTTGCATGAAATCCTTGTCGGCCGTGATCAGCGTTACGACGAAATCATTTTTCGCCGCGCGCTTGGCCAGCGTGCCGATCACATCGTCAGCCTCGAAGCCCTCAATCGTCAGCGACTTGATCCGAAATGAGTCGACCGCGCGATGTATATAAGGAATCTGCACGATGAGGTCGCTGGGCGCCTCGGCGCGATTGGCCTTGTATTCGGCGAACAGGTCGTCGCGGAAAGTTTTTTTCGGCGAATCGAAAACTATTGCGATATGCGACGGGCGCACGTCCTTCAGCAGCTTCAGCAGCATCCGGATAAAGCCGAACACCGCCTGCGTCGGCAGTCCGCGCGACGTGTTCATCGGCGGCAACGCGTGAAAGGCACGAAAGATGTACCCGGAGCCGTCGACGAGAATCAGCTGCTTGCGCTCTGCGGCCATCAGTCGAAACTATCCGATACAGTTCTCAAAACAAAAGCATCTTCCGAACCTCTCATAGTCCGACAAGTGGCGGAGCTCACCGCCCGTTTGAAGCGGCTCATGCTGACCTCTAGGTAGGAGAAGGAGCGGTGATGCGCAGAGCGATCGTATTGACAGTATCGCCCGGCGTGTTTAATTAGTCGGTTGCTCCCTCGTTGATCGAATTGCCGGGCAGGTCTCTTCGTCAATTGAAATTGAACCCGGCCATACCATCGGGGCGGATCTGAAATCGGACGGACTGAATGATAGAGGTTAAGAACCTAACTAAAGCCTACGGCAACTTTGTCGCGGTAAAAGACGTATCGTTCAAAGCCGAGAACGGCTCGATCCTCGGCTTTCTCGGCCCCAACGGCGCCGGCAAAACCACCACGATGCGCATCATCACGGGCTATATGCCCGCGACCGCGGGCACCGTGTTGATTGACGGACTCGATATTTTTTCGGAGTCGCTCGAAGCGCGCCGCAAAATCGGCTATCTGCCCGAAAATCCGCCGCTGTATCCTGACATGCGCGTCGAGGCCTATCTCAGGTTCGTCGCGAAACTCCGCGGCCTCCCGCGCGCAAAGATCGACTCGGCGCTCGAGCACGTGCTCGAAGTTTGCGGCCTGGCCGACATGTCGCATCGAATCTGTGGACAGCTCTCCAAGGGCTATCGCCAACGCGTCGGCCTGGCGCAGGCGTTGATTCACGACCCGCCGGTGCTGGTGCTCGACGAACCGACCATCGGCCTCGATCCCCGCCAGATTCACGAAATTCGCGGCCTGATTCACCGTCTCGCGGGCAACCGAACGGTCGTGCTCTCGACGCACATCCTGCCCGAGGTTTCGCAGATCTGCGACAAGGTCGTGATCATCGCCGACGGCCGCGTGGTGCTCGAGGAATACCTCAAGAAGCTGCCGGCCGGGACTTCGCTGGAAGATATTTTTCTGACTGCTATCACCAAGGAGCGGCACGACGACGCGGCGACCGCCGAGGAAAGGCTGGAGGAGGTTGGTGCGGGACATACCTAAGCGACCTGTGCCGCTCGAATGAAAAATTCACTGACAATCGCGGGCAAGGAGCTCGCCGGCTACTTCCTGCAGCCGGTCGCCTACGTCGTGATGACGGTGTTCCTGCTGCTGGGCGGCTTCTTTTTCTTCGCGCTGCTGCGTTACTTCGAAGTAACGCTGACAGCATACTCCGCGATGCAGAATCCCGAGATTTTGCAGAAGCTCAATCTCAACCAGCGGGTAATCGAGCCGATGCTGCACAATCTGGCGATCGTGCTCGTCATTCTGGTGCCGGCGATCACGATGCGAAGTTTTGCCGAAGAGAAGCGCACGGGCACCTACGAACTATTGCTGACCGCGCCGATCCGCACCGGCGAAATCGTCGCCGGGAAGTTCATCGCGGCCGCGGCCTTCATGCTCATCATGATCGGGCTGGCCGGCCTGTTCCCGCTAATCCTCGTCGCTTTCGGCAACCCTGAAATCGGCGTGATGTTCTCCGGCTATCTGGGGCTGGCGTTCCTGGCGATCTCATTCGTCTCGATCGGACTGTTCACCAGTTCGCTCACCCAGAATCAGATCATCGCGGCGATCAGTTGTTTCGGCCTACTGCTGATGCTGTTTGTCATCTCGTGGCCGGCGCAGGCGGGTGGCTCGTCACTTCTGGGATTACTGCGCTATCTCTCGCTGCCGGACCATTTCGAACAGATGGTCACCGGCATCGTCGACACGCGCGACATCGTGTATTTCGTTAGTCTCATCTTCGTCGCGCTGTTCTTGACCCAACGTTCGGTCGAGTCGGCGCGCTGGCGGTAAAGGCAGGGGGCGGATGCGGAGATCGGCAGCGCTTTACGGAATTCTCGGCCTGGTTCTGCTTGCATTCGGGCTGGTTGATTATTTTATCTCGAGCGGCTTTCGGCTGTTCGTGTGGGTCAACCTGGTCGGCGGCGTCTTTGCGATAGTTCTGTGGATCACGTCGAGCCGCTCGGAGCTTTCGGCGATCTCGACCGGGCGCTCGGCGCGCTACGGCGCCAACGCCGTCATCTACTCGGTTGCGTTCATCGGGTTGCTGGTCGCGATTAACTACATCTCATCGATCCATCACACCCGTCTGGACCTGACGACCGAGAAGATTTACAGCCTTTCGAGCCAGTCGGCGAACGTGGTCAAGGGGCTGCAGAAGCCGCTCAAGCTTTACGGCTTTTTTCAGGGTGGGGAGAACCCCGCGGCGCGCGAACTTTACGATACCTATGCGTACTACTCGCCCAAGCTGACCTACGAACTAGTCGATCCAGACAAGCATCCCGAGCTCGCCGAGCGCTTCAAGGTGTCGGTCATGGGCACCACGCATCTGCAGTACGGCGGCGAGAAGGGTGAAGGCACCAACCTCACCGAACTCAACGAGGAAGCGCTGACCAACGCGATCATTCGCGTGACCAAGAGCAGCAAGAAGGTGATCGAGTTCCTCGACGGGCACGGCGAGGGCGATCCCGACGATGCCGACACGCAGTCGGGCTACGGCATTATCAAGAAAGATTTGGAAGGGGAGGGTTACGAGGTTCGCAAGCTCGAGCTCGCGCAGTTGCCGAAGGTGCCCGACGACGTCAACCTGGTCGTGATCGCGGGACCGATCAAACCGCTTGGCCAGCACGAGATCGACGCGTTGAATGACTATCTCAAGCATGGCGGGCGCATGATCGCGATGTTCCGGCCGCAGCGCCCCGACAATCCGATCGACGAAGACGCGATGGTGAAGTTGGCAGGAGATTGGGGCGTCAAGGTCGGCAACGATATCGTCGTGGACCAGGTAGTGAGGCTGTTCGAGGGTCCCGCGCTCGGCCTGAATCCTATCGTGCAGAACTACGGCGAGAGTCCGATAACCAAGGATTTCAAGCAGCGCACCGTGTTCCCGATGTCGCGTTCGCTGACCGCCGAATCCGATCTGAAGAAGGGATTGACCGTCACTCCGATCGCGAAGACCAGCGATACGTCATGGGCGGAAGTCGACCTCGACACGCTGTTCCGGCAGCAGAAGGCTGAATTGAGCGCGAAGGACACGCGCGGGCCGATCGCGGTGGTGATGTCGGTGAATGGCAACCTCGAGCAGCTTGGCTTCGGCAAGGGTGGCGATGCGCGCATCGTGGTTTACGGCAGTACCGAGTTCGCCGACAATCAGTACGCGGCGACGTTCTTCAACCGCGATCTGTTCGTCAACAGCGCCGACTGGCTGACCGGCGAGGAAAATTCGATCTCGATCAGGCCGCGTTCTCTGCGCGCGTCGCGCTTTCGCCTGACCACCGGGCAGTTCTCGATCGTGTTTGCGTTCGCGGTGCTGCTGCTGCCCGAGATGCTGCTGATTGTCGGGATTGTGGTGTGGTGGGAACGGCGCAACTGAGGCGGCTGCCGCCTGCGATTTGAGTCCGATGCGGCTGCGCAACACGATTATCGTTCTGGTGCTGTTTGCGATTGTGGGCGGTTATGCCTTCGTCATCGGCCATTACTCCCATACAGAGGCCACGCAGAAGCTGCTCCAGGTCAAGAAGGACGATATCTCGAAAATTGAAATCCTCTATTCCGACC
>JBOHWI010000123.1:0-3072 GCA_050736675.1 Binatus sp. (SeqCode) | reverse complement strand
GCGGTACTCACCGTGAATCGGCACAAAGTGCCGCGGCCGCGTGAGCGCGATCAGTTCCGCCAGCTCGTCCTGGCTGGCATGCCCCGACACATGCACTGGCGCGACCGCGTCATAAACAACGTCAGCGCCCTGCCGGTAGAGGCGATTCACGAGAGTGTTGATAGTGCGCTCGTTGCCAGGGATGAAACGCGACGACAGCACGACCAGGTCGCCATGCTCGATCCGCACGCGCGGATGCGAGTCGCTCGCGAGTTTTGCCAGCGCGGAGAGCGGCTCGCCCTGGCTGCCGCTGGTCAGGTAGCTCAGGCGATTGCCGTCGACGAACTCCGCCTCGACCGGCTCGACGAACATCGATTGCCCAAACGGAAGCTGTCCGGTCTCGAGGCCCAGCCGCACGCTCTCCGCCATCGCGCGGCCGAGCGGCACGACACGGCGTCCGAACTCGCGCGAGACCTCGACCACCTGGCGAATCCGATGCAGATGCGACGAAAAAGCCGACAGGAAAAAGCGGCCGCGCGCGCGCGATGTTAGCTCGCGCAGAACAGGCTTGAGCGAACTCTCCGAGCCGGAGCGGCCGGGACGCTCGACGTTGGTCGAATCCGAAAGCAACACGGCAACGCCTTCCGCGCCAAGCTCGGCAAAGCGCGCGCGATCGAACATCTGGCCGTCTACAGGAGCGTCGTCGATCTTGAAATCACCGCTATGCACGATGATGCCTGCGGGCGTGCGAACGGCGAGCGCGAGCGAGTTCGGCGTCGAGTGCGTGACGCGAATCGGCTCGACCGTGAACGGCCCGGCCTCGAACGCATGGCGCGGCTCAATCGTCCGCAGATCGACCGGTTCGTCGAATTCCGAATCGGCGAGGCGCCGGCGCGTGAACGCCAGCGTGACGTCGGTGCCATAAACGGGAACGTTGAAGCGGCGCAGCAGATGCGGCAGCGCGCCGATGTGATCCTCGTGGGCGTGGGTGAGCACCACCGCCTCGATCGCGACATGGCTGCGCTCGAGCCACGCCATCTCGGGGATAAAGGTGCCCAATCCGAGCGCGGGCTCGTCGGGGAACATCACGCCGCAATCAATGACGATCGCGCGCCCGGCGCATTCGATCGCCATGAAGTTGAGGCCGATTTCGCCCAACCCGCCCAGCGCCACGATTCGGACCGCGGCGGTGGTGAAAGCGCTTGCCGCCATTGCCCTATCCTGCCCTCCGCACCGAGCCGAATTATATCGGTCATAGTTAGCCTACGAAAGCAGCTGTTGAACGAACCGACTGACTCGCCTTGCCTTGGGAAGGGTGCGAGACTACTTTCCGATCATGAGGTGGCGAAGATGGCGGCGTCGGTAAACAAGGTAATTCTCATCGGTAATCTCGGGCGCGATCCCGAAACCCGCTTTACCAACTCGGGCGCGTCGGTCACGAACTTTTCGATTGCGACCAAGGACACCTTCGCCGACAAGAGCGGAGCGCGGCAGGAACGCACCGACTGGCACAACATAATAGTGTGGGGCAAACAGGGCGAGGCCTGCGCGCAGTACCTGAAGAAGGGCAGCTCGGTTTACGTCGAGGGGCGAATCTCTTACCGCGAATACGAGGCCAAGGACGGCAGCGGCAAGCGCAAGGTCACGGAAGTCGTCGCGATGCGCGTGCAGTTCCTGAACTCGCGCGGCGGCGCTCCGGCGGGCGATGACGCAGGCGACTTTGGCGGCGGCGCGCGTGGTCGCGCGCCGGCAGGCGGCGGAGCCGCAGGCGACGACGTCGCGCCGATGGACGACGAAGATATTCCGTTTTAGGGTCCCCTGAAAAACGCACGTTTCGTCCCAGACACAATCCACACTAAATGATCGGCGGGCAACGGCAGGCCCAAGGCCACCGGCCTCTTGTTCGACAGCCATCGTTTGGATTGATTGACACCTCCGTGTACACTGTACACAGGTTTTTAGAGGCGGGAGTTGGAGTTCGAGTGGGATCCAAAGAAGGCCGAGCGGAATCGCCGCAAGCACGGAGTGGAGTTCGTCGACGCAGTGACCGTGCTCGATGACGACCGGGCCGTTACGGTGGCGGACGAGCACCTGAATGAAGAACGCTACGTGACCTTCGGGGCTGACGCCCACGGACGAATCTTGGCGGTTTCCTACGCGGTACGCGGGAGCGCCATTCGCATAATCTCGGCGCGGAACGCGACAGCACGCGAGCGCGCTCAATATGAGGATAAGCGATTATGAAGAGGGAGTACGATCTCAGCAAAGGGAAACGCGGGCCGGTCATTCCGTTGCCGCCGGAAAAAGTGCGCATCACTATCCGGCTGGACCGCGATATTGTGGATCACTTCCGCGAGAAGGTTCGGAAGGCGCACAGCGGGAATTATCAGAGCTTGATCAATGACGCTCTTCGCGAGCACGTCAAGCGCCCGGGTCTTGCGAAGCAACTAGGTGCGGAAGTCCGTTCCGTTCTCCGCAGGGAGCTGGGAAAGATGAAGGCAAGCGGCTGAAGGGTATCCTCAGAAGTATAGACAAATAGGCGGCTTCAAACTTAGCTGACGGTTTCCGGGAGCCGGAGCGAGCATGGATTACATAGCTTATCTGCATAAGGACCGGGCCTCGGATTTCGGCGTCAGCTTTCCGGATTTTCCGGGTTGCGTCACCGCCGGGAAAACGCTCGGCGAAGCCCGGCGGATGGCGGCTGAAGCTCTCACTCTGCATATCGCGGGCATGATCGAGGACGATGAGGTCGTGCCGGACCCGTCGAATCTGGACGCTCTGGCGAGGGATCCGAACATGAAGGGCGCTGTAGCCGTTCTGATTGGCGTGGAACCGGCGCAGGAGAAGACGGTGCGCATCAATATCACCGCGCGCCAAAGTCAGATCAAAGCAATCGACCAGTTGGCGGACAACGCGGGGTTGACGCGCTCGGCCTACATGGTGCGGTCGTCATTGAACTGGTACCCGCCGAATAAACCGGGAACACGCCAGCGAACAGTTTCAAGACCCGCTGGAAGAACTCAGGCGAAGCGAGGCCGGTGAAAATTCTAAGCACCGGACTTTACGACTCGTCGCAATCGCGGAGGGGCGGGT
>JBOHWI010000122.1:0-2566 GCA_050736675.1 Binatus sp. (SeqCode) | reverse complement strand
CGCCACTACCGCCTCAACCGTACGCTTTGCTTCAACCGGTTTCATCCCGAGATTCACGAGCGCCGAAATTGCTTCCTCGGCGGGTCCGGCCGGCCGGCGGTCTGCATCCGGAACCGCGCGCAGATGGCCGTTAGCCGCACCGGTAGCCGGCGCCGTGAGCTTGAGGTCGACAATTTTGTCACGCAACTCGCGCACGACGCGCTCGGCGACCTTGGGGCCGACGCCGGGCACCGCGTCGATTCGCTCGACGTCGCCCTTGCCGATCGCGGCGACCAGTTCTTCGGGCGCGAGGACTGACAGTATCGCGAGCGCGAGTTTCGGTCCGACATGCTGCACGCTCATCAACAGGTCGAAGGCGCGCTTCTCGGTCGCGCTGGAAAATCCGTACAGCGTGAGCGCATCCTCGCGCACCACCTGGCGGATCTCGAGCGCGACATGCTCGCCGAGCTGGGGCAATCGATAGTAGGTGCTCAGCGGGATCAGCACTTCGTAGCCGACGCCGCCGGTCTCGATAACAATGCGGCTGGCGTCGCGAATCATCAGCACGCCTGACAGCGAAGCGATCATTGCGGCACCATCCGGGGCTTGTTGCGACGTGGCGCGCGCGGACTAAAGCGCTCGACCGCCTCGACCAGGTTGGGGATGCGTCCATGGCCAAGATGACAGAGCGCGATTGCGAGCGCGTCGGCGGCGTCGTCGGCGAGATCGATCGCCGGATCGAGCCTGAGCGTCTTGCGCACCATGTATTTCACCTGCGCCTTGTCGGCATGGCCGTGACCGGCGACGCAGAGCTTAACCTCGTTGGGTGGATACTCGTACATCGCCAGGCCGCGCTCCGCCGCCGCGAGCATCGCCATCGCGCGCGCCTCGCCGAGGCGAAACGCGCTCTGCACGTTGGCGGCGACGAAATGGCGCTCGAGGCTCAGCGCGCCGGGTGAGAACTCGTCGATGATCGCGAGGAGATTTTCGTGGATGCGCCGGAGTCGCAAGGGTCCCGGCGCCAGCGACGCGCATCGAATCGTACCCGCGGTCACGTAACGTCCGCCTCCGGCCAGTCCCTCAACCACGCCGTAACCGCACACCGCACTCCCGGGATCCACCCCGAGTATCCGCATACCCCACCTCCGCGACAGCCCGCGCGGCGGCTCAAGCCGCCGAGAACTGCGCCATCTCTTCGTCGCTGATGTCGAAGTTCGCGGCGACGTTCTGCACGTCGTCGTGATCCTCGAGTTCTTCCATCAGCTTGAGCACTTGTTCGGCCGTATGGCCGGAAACCGCGACCGTATTTTCGGGAATCCGCGCCTGTTCCGAATGCGCGATCGCCAGGCCGGCTTTTTCCATCGCGTCGCGCACCGCGTTCAATTTGTCGGGCGCAGTGAGGACCTGGAAGGTCTCGCCGTCGCTGGTCACGTCGTCGGCGCCGGCGTCGAGCGCGAGTTCGAGCAGCTTGTCCTCGTCGATGGCGGATTTCTCGATTCCAATCACGCCGCGCTTCTTGAACATCCAGCCGACGCATCCGACCTCGCCCAGGTTCCCGCCGCGCCGGGAAAAAACGAAGCGCACCTCGGCGACGGTGCGGTTGCGATTGTCCGACAGCACGTCGACCATTATCGCGACGCCGCCGGGGCCGTAGCCTTCGTAAGTGATTTCCTCGAGCGACGCGCCGGCAATTTCGCCGGTGCCCTTCTTGATCGCACGCTCGATGTTGTCGTTGGGCATCGATTGTTTCTTGGCGACCGTCACCGCCGTGCGCAGGCGCGGATTGGAATTGATGTCGCCGCCGCCGAGTCGCGCCGCGATCGTGATTTCCTTGATCATCTTGGTGAAGACGCGCCCGCGCTTGGAGTCGGTAATCGCCTTCTTATGCTTGATCGAACTCCATTTCGAATGACCCGACATGGCAAATACCTTCCGCGGGACGGCCTTGGCGGGGGTCCCGAACGATGCCGAGATTATCATAAAGATTCGGTCAAGGGGGAATGGCGTAGAGGCGACGGCGCCGGTACCGGCGCGCGCGAAAACGTGAAAAAGTTGGACTCAACGCAGTCCGCTTCTGTTATTATGCTGTCGCGCGGGTTTGATGTGTTGCGAGTAAGGCTTTCGATTTTAGGAATTGTCGCGGCATTCTCCGTCGCTGGATGCTTCGATCCGCCGATAACCCAGCCGCCGCCTGACAAACAGCAGCAAGTGGTGATTCCGCTGCCGTACGATCTCGCGTGGGATGCGGTGAACTCGGTCGTCAAAGAGAACTCTTTCCACGTGCAGGCGCAGGACATGACCAACGGAATTATCGAAGCGGTCGGTCCGCGCTTCACATTGCACGACGCCGATTGCGGAAAGATAAAGAGTGTGGCAGGCGCTTACCTGGCCGAGCCGCAGGCCAATTCGTCGTCGGTGTACAACTTCCTGGTGCGGCCGCGCGGCGGCGAGGCGAGCCTCGTCGAGGTGCGCGCCACGTTCAACTCGTCGGTAAGTATTCCGCTGCATCCGGCGACCGACGTCGATTGCGTATCGCACGGCATCCAGGAATCGAATCTGCTGCGCGAGGTCTTGGTCGAGGCAACGA
>JBOHWI010000121.1:0-3182 GCA_050736675.1 Binatus sp. (SeqCode) | reverse complement strand
GCCGTATGTGACTCGACCATACGATCTCGGGCCGCATCGCGAACGCGTGACTCGCGCCGCGGGCAAGATATGAAGCCTCGCTGCCCAGCCCGATTCCGTGTCCCTGGTAATCGACCTGGAACGGTTCCTCGAAGTCGTTCGGCCGCGGCGGAAAAAGCGACATGACGTTGACGTTGTCGGCTCCGGCGAGTTCACGCAACGCGCGAATCTGGTAACGGCAGTATCGCGAGATTCCGCCCTTGTCGAAAACTCCGATCCCGAGAAATAGAATCCTCAAATATTTTCCCCGGCTACGCTTGCGGCAACGTCATGATGCAATTCCGCAGACGGACGGGGTCGCGCACCACGGGCCGCCGCCGGACGTATCCCGACGATTCGAGCAGCGTCACCGGGTCGCCGCCGGAAACGTCGCGCCATCCGGGGTTGTCTTCCATGATCAAAAATCGCGGGTACAATTCGCGCCCGACCTGCGCCAGGTAACGCTTGAGCACGCGGTATTCGGAGCCGCAAATGTCGATCCACGCGCCGTCAACCTTGCGAATATGCTGATCGCGCACGACCGCTTCCAGAGGCCGCCCCATGATGCTCACGCCGTCGCTCGAGTCCGACAGCAGCGAACTTCCGGCGCGGGTGCCGCGCTCGGGAACTCCGAGATGCATCGCGCCTTCGCGATCCGACACGCCCAGGTTGAGTGCCGTCACGTTGCGGGCGCCGTTGAGTCGCAGGTTGTGCTGGAGCCATTTGAAGCTGACGGGATTCGCCTCGATCGCCACCACCGATCCGCCGGCGCCGACGAGCGTCGAAGCGATCAGAGACGAAAATCCCACGTGCGCGCCGATATCAAGGAAGACATTGCCGGGACCAAGGTTGCGAACCAGGAAACCAACCTCGGCGGAGTCCCACAGTTGCGGCGCGAACAGCAGGCCGCCTTCGACCCAATCCGCCGGGTCCAGGCTCATCATGAAATCGCGAACCCGAACCGTCGCGCGGCTGCGTCGCTGGCGGAGGTAAGTGCGCTGCGCGAATCGCGCCAGGCGAATGGCACCCCTCATTCGTGGCAGCCTTCGCGTGACGGACAGCCAGCTCCGCAGTTCGGGATCGTTCATCGGCCGTTGTCCTGATGCGTTTCCAACGCCGATCGCGATGGTGGCTTTCTGAGCAGCAGCGCGATGAACGTGTAATTGAATCCTTGCCATGTCACGGGTGCTTCGGAGCAATCCGGTATCTGATTTTCCTGCGGTTCGAATCCAATCCGTGCGGCCGAGTCGAGGATGCGGCTGATTTGGTCGCGATCGAATATCCGCCACGGCATACCGAAAGCGCGAATCGAATCCGGGACTTCGATCTGGTCGCGCCAGTAGTCGGTCGTGATGAACAGCTGCGCCCCGGGTTTGAGAATTCGGAAAGAGTCCGCCAGAAACCGATCGACATCCACGCCGTGCTCGATCGTCGAGATGCTCAGGGCGAGGCCGATCGAGGATGCGGCAATCGAAGACTCGCTGATGCTGCCGCGCAGAATCCGGTACGGCGGCGTCAACCTCCGCTCGCGGTACATGGTGACCGCCTCGCGCGCGCGGAGTCTCCAGCTGATCGACAAATCGATTCCGAGCAGGTTTTCAAATCCCATCCGCCGCAGAAACTCGAGCGTAAGCCCGTGGCCGCATCCGAGGTCGGCGATTGGCACGCCCGGCCCGAGCCCGCCAAGCGCGCCGCGCAGGATAAAATGATCCCAGTTCTTTTGCGGCGTGTTATGCAGCGGCAACTTGTCGCGTTGCAGGGTCTCGATGCATTCGCCGAGTTCGCGCCAATCCTGAAGGACCGTGATCATCGCGCGCCCCGGCGCTACTCCGCTCCGTTGCAGGATGCGCGCAGAGCGGCAACCGTGTGCCGGATGTCGAAGCGTCGATCGTAAAGCTCGCGCGCCGCGGCTCCCAGGCGCTGTCGTTCGCCGCCGTCGCCTAACAATCGGTGCACCAACGCCGCCACGGCCGGGATGTCATTGGCCGGCGCCAGCGCGACCGCGCCCGACTCGTGCCACAGCGGTTCGGTCAGGGTGCCCGAGGTGGCCACGACCGGACGTCCATGCTGCAGCGGCGCCATGCAACTACTCTGCCGCGTGCTGACGCCGTCCGGATAATATTGGAACATCAGGTCGCAAGCCGCGATCGAGCGTGAGACGTCCGCTGGAGCGAGCGTGCCGGTCGCATGAATTCGCCGCGCGAATGAGGGACGCCGATCGGTCATCCGGGCGCGAAACTCCGCTCCGCCCTTTCCGATCAACAGCACCGACAGGTCCGCGTCACGCTCCAAAGCGGCGGCGAGCAATGCCGCAGTCCCGGCGGCGTAAACCGGACCGTAGGCGCCGAAGTGCCCGGCGATCTTGCTGCCGTCCGGCGCGATGCGCTGCCGTATGGCGTTGACGCCGGCGTCGTCTTCGACCACCGGGATGGTGCTGAAGGCAGTCAGGCACTGGATTGGCCGTCGCGTCCGGCTGATCGATCGCAACGTCGGCTCCCATGCCAGTGTCGTTACGAAGATGCGCCGCGCCGATCGCGCCAGAATTGCAGCCATCGCGCGCGTCACGATACCGAGAAAGTTGTGCCGCATCGACTGCTCGCGAGACATCGGGTACGCGACTTCATGGAACATCACGCCGAGCCGCTCGCGCTGCCGCGACGCAAGCCAGACGCACAGCGGTACGTTCATCGCCTTCCATCCGAAAGCGTGGGGCACGTATTGGACCAACACCTGCGACCTGGAGCTTCGATCAATTCCACGTTCCATCGCCAGCATCGAGCGCGGCCCGAAGTTATCGGGCAAGCGATGCACGCGCACGGGGCCGGAGTCGTCAGTCGGATTGGAATTCGGCGGCGTCCAGATGTGAACCTCGTCGCCGCATCGCGACAACGCCTCGCCGATCTGTTGCGTATAGTCGCCGACCCCGCCGATATCGGGCGGATACTCACCGGTTATGAGATGCCATAGCAAGAGAGCTTTGCGTAACCTCGCGGATGCGTTGGGAGCGGAGGCAGAATCTTGAATCGCGCGCCGAGAGGCGCGCTGAACAAGGACCCTTGTATCTGCGGACCAGCGTATCAAGATAGCAGCGGGCGCGGCAGACCGCAGGACCCTGGGTCGAAGAAGGCCGTAGGTGAGCAAGGATCGCCGCGCCGGCTAGCTAA
>JBOHWI010000120.1:0-3091 GCA_050736675.1 Binatus sp. (SeqCode) | reverse complement strand
ATCCAGCGCCGCACTAGTCTCCGGGCTGCGTCGAACCCCAGGGAGCTTTTTCGATGTCCCAACCGCATGAGAGCCGCGTCTATTCCGACTTGGCGCGTTTCTACGACTTTTTCTTCGGCCGGGTTTTTGTCGACCGCGAGCATGAGGTTATCGAGAGCCTGAATCTCAGGCCCGGCAACCGCGTGCTCGAGGTGGGGGTCGGCACCGGAATCGCGCTCGACGGATATCCACCCTACGCGCACGTCGTCGCGATCGATCCGTCGGCCGACATGCTCAAGTGCGCGGAGAAGCGCGTCACGGAACACGGCTGGAGCCACATCGAGCTGCGCCAGGGCGATGCGCTCAACCTGGATTTTCCCGACGACAGTTTCGACTACGTCACGTCGTTTCACGTGCTGACTGTGGTACCCGATCCCGACCGGATGATGTCGGAGATGGTGCGCGTGTGTAAGCCGGGCGGGCGCATCGCTATCACGACGCATTTCCAGAGCTCGAACCCGGTGGTCGCGGCGCTCAACACCATCGTGAATCCGATCACGCGGCAACTGGGATGGACCACCAAGTTGCGCAAGCAGGATGTGCTCAAGGGCCATCCGATCACGCTCGAGCGCAACGGAAAGGTGAGCGCGACCTCGGTGCACACGGTGATCGTCGCGCGCAAGAACGCCTGAGCCGCCACCGCGAGTAGTAGCTGCTCTATTTCGGCGTGCGCGTCCCGTAGTAACGTTCCTTCAAGCTCTCATGCTGTATTTGGCATCCAACGCCGTAGAGTAGCACTCGCGCGGCTGGATATATCGGACCATAGATATGGAAAGGCAAGCGGGCGCTCCTTTATGCACCTGCCCGATGCATCCCGAGATTCGGCGGGACCATCCGGGGCCGTGCCCGAAGTGCGGCATGGCGCTGGAACCTGTCGCGCCGAGCCAGTCTTCTTCGAAATCCGAATACGTCTGCCCGATGCATCCGCAGATCGTCCGTTCGGAGCCGGGCAATTGTCCAATCTGTGGAATGACGCTGGAACCGCGCGTCGTCAGCGCGGGTGAAGAGGCGTCTCCCGAACTAGCCGATATGACGCGGCGCTTCTGGATCAGCGTCGCGCTCACCGTTCCGCTGATCTTGATCGAAATGTCGGACATGATCCCTGGCCGGCCGCTTCAGCACATGATGCCCGCGGCGCTGCGAACGTGGATTGAGCTCGCGCTGGCGACTCCGGTCGTGCTGGGGGCGGGCTGGCCGTTGCTGGTTCGCGGCTGGGATTCGATCGTCAACCGTAGCCTCAACATGTTCACCCTGATCGGGATGGGTATCGGCGTCGCTTACGGTTACAGCCTGTTCGCCGCGGTCCTGCCGAATTTATTTCCCGATTCATTCCGCGGCGCCGACGGCACCGTGCCGGTTTACTTCGAGGCGGCCGCCGCAATCACCGCGTTGGTGCTGCTTGGCCAGGTCCTTGAGCTTCGCGCGCGAAGCAATACCAGTAGTGCGATCAAGGCGCTGCTGGGATTGGCGCCGAAGACCGCGCGCGTAATCAGGTCCGACGGCCGCGAGGAGGATATCGCACTCGAGCGCGTCGTCCCGGGCGATCGCTTGCGCGTGCGTCCGGGCGAGAAAGTACCGGTCGACGGCGTAGTAGTGGAGGGGACGAGCGCGGTTGACGAGTCGATGGTGACCGGCGAGCCAATCCCGGTCGAGAAGAAGGCAGGCGACCGCTTGATTGGCGCGACCATCAACGGCACTGGCGGATTCGTCATGCGGGCGGAGCGGGTTGGCAGCGACACTCTGCTCGCGCAGATCGTTCGCATGGTGAGCGAGGCGCAGCGCAGCCGCGCGCCGATTCAGCGGCTCGCCGACGTGGTCGCTTCGTATTTCGTCCCGGCCGTAGTGGTCTCGGCCGTGATTACTTTCGTCGTCTGGGCGATGGTCGGCCCGCAGCCGCGGATGGCCCATGCGCTGGTGAACGCCGTCGCGGTTCTGATCATCGCGTGCCCCTGCGCGCTCGGGCTTGCAACTCCGATGTCGATCATGGTCGGCACCGGCCGCGGTGCGAGCGCCGGCGTGCTGATCAAGAACGCCGAAGCGCTCGAGATTTTCGAGAAGGTGAACACGCTGGTCGTCGACAAGACCGGCACTTTGACCGAAGGCAAGCCGCGGCTGGTCTCGGTCACCGCGCTCGCCGGTTTCGCCGACGCCGACGTTTTGCGGCTCGCCGCCAGCCTCGAGCGCGGCAGCGAGCATCCGCTGGCGGCGGCGATTGTGGCGGGCGCCGAGGAGCTGACGCTCGCGACCGCTGAGGACTTCAAGTCGGTGACCGGCCAGGGTGTAGCCGGGCGTATCGAGGGCCGCAGCGTTGCTCTCGGAAATCAGCACATGATGGGCGCGCTCGGCGTTGCTATCGACGCGATTTCCGCCGATGCGGACACGCAGCGCAAAGACGGGCACACTGTCATGTTCGTCGCGATCGACGGGCGCCCTGCCGGAATCCTCGGCGTCGCGGATCCAATCAAAGCGTCCACCGCGGAGGCGCTCAAGATGCTGCAGGACGACGGCGTGAAGATCGTCGTTTTGACCGGCGATAATCGAATCACCGCGGCCGCAGTCGCCAAAAAACTTGGCATCGATCAGGTCGAGGCCGAGGTGTTGCCCGATCAGAAAGCCACAGTGGTAAAGCGACTGCAGTCGGAGGGACGAATCGTCGCGATGGCGGGCGACGGTATCAACGACGCACCCGCGCTGGCGCAGGCGCAGGTCGGAATCGCGATGGGGACGGGCACCGACGTCGCGATGGAGAGCGCGGGCGTGACGCTGGTGAAGGGCGACTTGCGCGGAATCGCGAAGGCGCGGCGCCTGAGCCGCGCGACGATGCGCAACATCCGGCAGAATCTTTTCTTTGCGTTTTTCTACAACGTGATCGGGATTCCGATCGCCGCCGGCGTTCTTTATCCGGCATTCGGTTTGCTGCTGAGTCCGATTATCGCGAGCGCCGCGATGAGCCTGAGCTCGGTGTCGGTAATCACCAACGCGCTTCGACTGCGAACCCTCAGTCTCTGAATCGCAGTCTTCAGCCTGCCAGACCTCCGGCATGAACAACGAC